>CAZMZR010000028.1:0-4524 GCA_964570855.1 uncultured Pirellulales bacterium | reverse complement strand
GGGCTCGCTGGGTTCGTTGGGCTCGCTGGGTCCACTGCCTGCAACCGAACCAGTATCCGAGTCACTGTAGTCCGTGGCGTATTCACCCTGGTCACTCGTCGCTACCCGGAGCCAGTAGGTATATGTAGTCCCCTGAACGGCTGTAGTATCATCGTAAGTAGTCGCGCTCTGCCATGAGGAAATTGCCGATTTGACGCCGGAAGCCGAGTCCGAACGAGACACCTGGTAGAAACTTGTATACGATGGTCCATTGCAATGCAGATCCCAGGTGATCCGGATCTTGTCGGCGTAAGTCCCGTCGGAGGCAGAGAGCCCTGTGGGTGGTCTGAGATTGGGTGTGTACTGCAGCGTGGTCAATGAGGGATTATTCGTAGCAATTGTGGTTAGATCAGAACAGTAGGCATTATCGTTGAGTGGATTCTGCTGAAGCCATATAGTTGTAAGGTTCGTAAAGCCGGTCAAAATGCTGACATCGGTGATCTGGTTGTTGTGAAGCCAAAGACCTTCGAGTGCCGTCAGGGCGGACAGGGCATTGATATCGACAATCTGGTTTCGATTGAGATCAAGTGTAACCAAACTGTTCAGGCCGCTCAAATGACTCACATCCGTAATCTGGTTATTAGATAAGTATAACCGCGTCAAATTTGTCAGGCCGGACAGAGCATTCACATCTGTGATCTGATTTTGGGAAAGGTCCAGATATGTAAGATTGGTCATGTTCGAGATGGCACTGATGTCACTGATTTGATTGTTTCCTGGGTCCAGTTCTTGAAGACTCGTAAGACCGGAGAGCGGACTCAAATCAGAAATCCGGTTGCTATATATACCCAACCACGTCAGGTTTATCAGACCGGACAGCTCACTGATGTCCGCAATCTGATTGAACCGCAGATCGAGCGTATTCAGATTCGTGGCATACTCGATGCCTGTAATGTCCACAATCCCCAGAGACATCGCATCAAGACGATAAAGCGAAAGCATATCACTGGGTGTGGGATCAGTGACCCCAAGAGTCGTCTCCACCACGATTTCGAGGTTGGGATCTGCGAAAATCACCGGCTTGTTTTCATTGGGATCACCTGGGCCGGCCGGTTCATTGGGTTCGTTACTGTCACTGGCGCTGTTGGTTAATCTCAGGACAATTACATCATCATCCGTGCCGTTATGGGCCTGTCCGGTGACCACGATCTTGCCGTCTGTTTGCAGGGCCAGGCCGTAGCCCCATTCGGTTTTATCCGTTGGATTATATCGATAGACGCCATTGGTTCCGAACGTCGTATCTAAAGTGCCGTTCTGAGCATACTTCAAGACTATCAGGCTCCATTCAGACATTCCACCGATATTGTTTCCGCTATATCCGACAATGAGAATAGAGTCATCATTCTGTACTATTAAGTCATAGCACTGTTCACTAATGCCACCATCGTAGAGTACGATCCCGTTATTCCCAAAACTCGTGTCTAAGTCACCGTTGTTGTTAAAGCAAATGACAGGAATATCGTAGTCTATACTGTTTGCGTCAGGTTGAGTCCGAAGGCCCGTTACCAGGATGTTCCCATTGGAGTTTGTGTCAATGCCGTATCCCCGGTCATAGTCTCCACCGTCATAAAGAACGGCTCCGTTGGTTCCGAAGGCAGTATCTGAGATACCGTTGGCATCGAATCTGGCAACTATAATATCATGGTCCGAGCCGTTGTGACTGTTACCGGCCACCAGGATCTTGCCGTCATTCTGTATAGTAAGGCGCGATCCAGAGTCGTGACCGTTTCCCCCGTTATAAATGGCCACCCCATTGGTACCGAAGGTCGTATCCGGGGTACCGTTCGCATTCAAGCGCATCACAAGCAGGTCACTATCCGTGCCGTTGCTGCACGAGCCGCAAATCACGATCTTACCGTCTGATTGAATTAGAAGGTCAATAGCCGCATCATTGCCGTTGTCAAAAGTAAATATTCCGTTTGAACCGAAGTTCGGATCCAGGGTCCCGTCCGTATCAAGTCTTAACACGATGACATCATCATCTGTACCGTTTAAAGAATCACCTGCCACCAGGATCTTGTTGTCCGATTGCACGGCAATCCCATACCCGCCGTCATTGCCGTTTCCACCGTCATAAATATACGCGCCATTGATGCCAAAACCGGCATCCAGCGTGCCGTCCTGGTTGTAACGTATTACCATAAGATCATTGTCTGTGCCATTGGTCATATATCCGGTCACCACAATCTTCCCATCGGACTGCAGGGCTATATCACGCCCCCGATCATACCCGGACCCACCATCCCATAACACATATCCGTCAGGCGAATGAAAAGTCGTATCCAGGACACCCTCGGACGCCCAGACCGAAAAACTCATCAGAAAACAGCTAATCCAAAGAAATGTGATGCTTGAACGTTTCATTTTCCTACCCTCTCAAAAAATGATGACATGACGGCATAGCCTGTGAACCTATGTTGCAGACCGGCTCTTGGTGTGCGAAACTTAGATGATTATTCCATCTTTGCTATTGACCTGCCTGACTCCATAGCTATCAACAATATAACAGCTCAGGCTCGGATATGCAATATAAATCCCTGAGATTTTCGTTGTAGTTGCCTACGAACACTGATCATTATCTTTATTATTTAAACTGTTATCCTGTATCCTGATGCGAAACGATAGTTGCGATAATTTAATATCTGTGGCAAAATAAATATCGAAAATAAACAAGAAAGGACCGGCTTTATGTATTTACGAAATGCGATTAAAAACATATCGTTTTTTTGTCTGTGTATATGTGTCATATTTGTCAGTGCCGCATGTCGTGGGCAATTGCAAACGCAGCTTTGTACCTTTGATACTGTCGAAGAAGGATTCCGGCAGCCTCCCCGCAGCGCCGGGATTCGCTGTTTTTGGTGGTGGCTCAACGGCAATGTCACCAAACAGGCGATTACCCGCGACCTGGAACAGATGAAAGCGAAAGGATTCAGCGGCGCTTTGATTGTCGATGCCGGCGGGGCGGACCAGCGGAACAATCGGCAGGTCCCGGCCGGGCCGATGTTCGCAAGCCCTGAATGGACGGAACTTTTTGTGTACGCCGTCGAGGAAGCGAACCGGCTTGGCCTGGAATTGAGTCTGAACATTCAAAGCGGATGGAACCTGGGCGGGCCACCGGTGACGCCTGATATGGCGGCGAAAACGTTAACGTGGTCGGAGGTTGAAATCGACGGCCCCGGGCAGGCGGAACAAAAACTCCCCGAGCCTGAACACGTATCGGATTACTATCGTGACATCGCCGTTCTGGCTTACCCGTTAAAATATCAGTCGCCGGGTTCTACCACGGGACAGACGCACAGGCCTATTCGGGATTTGGAGAAAAAAGCGGTCTTCGAAGAAATCGGCTGGGCGGCCCCCGACTGCCGTTTTCTGCTGGAGGACGTACCGGCTGTCGAAGGCGAAGAAGATGCCCTGTTGGAAGATGTTGTGGACCTTACCGGCAATCTTTCCGAAGACGGGACTTTGAATTGGCAGGTTCCCTCCGGCAGGTGGATGGTTCTGCGTTTCGGTTACACCCTCAACGGCGTCGGAGTTTCGACTTACAGCGGCGACTGGAAAGGTCACGTTATCGATTATATGGATGCCGATATTTTCAGAAGCTATTGGGACATTGTCATTGTGCCTTTGCTCGACGAGATGGGCCCGCATGTCGGGACGACATTGAAATATCTGCATACCGATAGCTGGGAATGCGGCGGGGCGAACTGGACCCGGTACTTCCAGAGGGAATTTTCCGAACGCAGGGGCTATGATATTACACCATATCTTCCTGTTATTGCGGGGAAAATTATTGAAAACCGGGATGTGAGTAATCGTTTTCTTGCGGATTTCAGAAAAACCGTCGGTGATTGTGTGGCGGAGAATCATTATGGGATTTTTTCGGAATTGTCGCGGGCGCGCGGTTTGGGAACTCATCCGGAGTCGGGCGGGCCACACGCAGGCCCTTTCGACGCTATCAAGTGTATGGGACGAAGTGACATCGCATTAGGCGAGTTCTGGGTCCCTTCGCCGCACCGCTCGAAGCAGTATGAACGCTTTTATACGAAACAAACTTCTTCCGTCGCGCATGTCTACGGTTTGAAATATATCGCCGCCGAGGCTTTTACTTCGATTGGTCCGCATTGGGAAGATGTGCTGTGGTCTTCGCAAAAGCCGACTTTCGAGCATGAATTATGCTCCGGTCTGAATCTGTGCTTTATTCATACTTTTACATGTTCGCCGGATGAAATGGGTATGCCGGGACAGGAATATTTTGCCGGCACTCACTTTAATCCGAATATTACATGGTGGGAATACGCCGGGGCCTTTCTGAATTATATACATCGCTGCCAGTTTCTCGTACAGCAGGGGACATTTGTCGCCGACGTCCTGTATTATCAGGGGGATCATGTCCCGAATTTAGTCAGGTTAAAGGAAGCCGATCCCGCCAATGTCCTGCCCGGTTATGATTACGATGTTGTCAATGAGGAGGTTCTTCTGGGCGGA
>CAZMZR010000027.1:1310-40557 GCA_964570855.1 uncultured Pirellulales bacterium | reverse complement strand
ATCTTTTAACCTTCTGCTTTTCACGCAATCGAACACCAAATTCACTTGCCCTGCCCCTGCGCCACCCGTGCATTCCGGGAGCTAGATTACGTTGCTTTTTCTCAACCGGACACTTCGCCGTCTCACACCTTATGCCTTTAAGCATGAGCTTAACTCCCTCACGACGGCAGTGTTTACAAGATGAACCCAAATAACGTCCCATCTGTTTTATTAATCTCCAAAAAACAGGATATTCATTTTATTTTATACTCTTCTTCTCTTCGGTGGTCTGCAACCATTATGCGGAAGGGGCGTAACATCCTCTATTGAAGCTATACGCAAACCAGCCTGTTGCAGAGCCGATATAGCAGATTCTCGACCTGAACCTGGCCCTTTAACCCGGATTTCAACCTCACGTACACCATTACGCATAGCAGAATTAGCGCAACGCTGTGCAGCTCTTTGAGCGGCAAAAGGCGTGCTTTTACGAGAGCCTTTGAAACCGACACAGCCGGCTGAGCCCGAGCATATTGCATTTCCGTCCAAATCTGTTACTGTTATTAATGTATTATTGAATGTCGCTTTTATGTGCACAATAGCCCTGACGACATTCTTTCGAACTTTTCGTTTTGTCTTTTTCGCCATTATTCCACTCGTATAACCGATTTATCCAGACTAAATGGTTTCTATCGTTTTTCCTTAACACCCTTCTTACCCGCAACTGTTTTTCTTGGGCCTTTACGGGTTCGTGCATTACTCTGCGTACACTGCCCACGAACGGGAAGACCCTTCCTGTGGCGAACTCCCCTGTAACAAGTTATATCACGTAACCGAGCTATATTTTGAGAAACCTGCCTGCGAAGCTGACCTTCAACAGTGTAATTCCGATCTATAATCTGGGTTATTTGACTTAGCTCGTCTTCAGTGAGTTTACCGGCCTTGACATTTTTCTCGATTCCGGCTTCTTTGAGAATCTGCTCAGAAGTTTTTTTACCTATACCAACTATATAGGTCAGCGAAATCCATATGGATTTGTCGTTGGGTATATCAACACCAACTATACGCGGCATATAAGCTCCTTTTTAGTTTTTAGCCTTAAATTAACGACTCTTAAAGTCAATAAACTTTTAACTTAAAATTCAATTAACCCTGGCGTTGTTTGTGTCGCGGATTAGTACAAATCACCCGCACAACACCTTTGCGACGGATAATCTTACAATTCTCACATATACGTTTTACAGAACTTCTAACTTTCATCTGTCATACCTTTTTTATAACTTATGGGAACAACTATAGATGTATTCCCATCTATTCTTATTCAAATCCCGATTAATTCCGGAGAACTATTCGGCCTCTATTCAAGTCATAAGGCGACATTTCAACAATAACCGTATCGCCGGGTAAAATCCGGATAAAATTCATCCGCATTTTACCTGAAACATGCGCTAAAACCTTATGGCCGTTCTCAAGCTCTACTCTAAACATCGCATTCGGCAAAGCATCGGTCACGGTAGCTTGTAGTCTTATTGTGTCCTTCTTTGCCATTTATTGTACTTCTTACTTTATGACTCGTGTTCCGTTCAAGACTCGACTCACTAACTTCTAACGGTTAACACTTCACAACCATCTTTCATTATCGCGATTGTGTGTTCAAAATGAGCCGAGCATTTGCTATCTCTCGTCACCACTGTCCATCCATTTCGCAGTGTTCGCACAGCACAAGAACCGGCATTAATCATCGGCTCAACAGCCAATACCATCCCTTCAGCCAGGACTATATCATTTTCCAGTAACTCTCTGCTGACAAAGTTCGGCACTCTCGGATCCTCATGCATTTTCCTGCCGATGCCGTGGCCGACATAGTCTCTTACTACTGAAAATCCTGCGGATTCAGCAAGTTTCTGCATTTCCGCAGCTATCTGAGACCATCTGACGGACGGAGCGGATCTTGATATCGCGGTATCAAGGATACGCTTTGTTATATCCATCAATGCAAGTTTATCCTCGGAGACATCGCCGACGGCAATTGTAACCGCAGCATCCGCACAATAACCTTCGAGTCTAACACCGAAATCAATGCTGAGAATATCCCCATCCTTAAGTTTTACTTTCTCAGAGGGTATTCCGTGAACAACCTGCTCATTTAACGAAGCACAAATTGCACCTGGAAACGGGATTTTAGCCAACGGGGAACGAACTCCTTTGAACAAAACCTCAGCTCGTGCATCAGCAGCCATTTCCAGGGCCGTGCTATCCAACTGAGCCGTAGTGACTCCCGGTTCTGCTAACTCTTTTAATTTTAAAAGAACATCTGCTACAACAGCACCTGCATTACGCATTAACTCAATTTCTCTTCGACTGCGAAGCGTTATAGCCATTTAATTTCTTATCTCTTAGTTCAAATTCATAGCTATCGTTTTCTTTGCAATCGGCGCTTCAGGTTATAACAAGAGAATCCAACATCTCAAAAACTTCGTTCTTCACCTTGTCGGCGCTTCTGTTAGCATCTATATCGAATACAGTACCCTTGTTTTTATAATAATCCACCAATGGTTCTGTCTGCTCATGGTAAGTTTCAAGACGATTTGCCACCACTTCGGGAGTATCGTCGGGCCGTTGAACAAGTTCCGTGCCGTCGTTGTCGCATAAACCGGCATTTTTCGGTTTCAAATTGCGAATGTGGTAAACCGCTCCACACTGTGGGCAGCTTCTTCTGCCGGTAATCCGATCCAGAATAATGTTGTCGTTTACGTCCAGGTTCAAAATAATATCAATTGTTTGGCCGGAATGATTAAGGGA
Source organism: uncultured Pirellulales bacterium (assembly GCA_964570855.1). Lineage (GTDB taxonomy): Bacteria > Planctomycetota > Phycisphaerae > Sedimentisphaerales > Anaerobacaceae > JAFGPS01. Next base: position 37,779 of record CAZMZR010000027.1, on the reverse strand, counting down.
TTTATCAAGTTCTGCCGCCTGGTTAACGGTTCTGGGGAAACCATCCAGAATAAAACCGGCATCGGAAGCTTTGCCTATCGCGTTAGCCATCATTTCAATGATAATTTCATCCGGAACAAGCGCTCCTGAATCCATATAACTCTGGGCTTTTTTCCCTAATTCACTGCCGGCGGCACGCTCTTTTCGCAAAATATCACCGCTGGATAAATGAAGCAGGCCATATCGTTCCACGATGCTCTTACATTGTGTCCCTTTACCTGAACCCGGGGCGCCTAACAATACTATTCTCATGAATACGCTCCTTTTATCCTGCCTGCACTACTGAAACCATCATAGCTCCGCATTAAAAGGTTTGCCTCAATCTTCTGAACCAGATCAAGCGAGACACTGACAACAATTAATAAACCGGTTCCACCCAGATACATTGTTATCATCTGTTCAATTCCCAGGGCCGCTGAAACCACAATCGGTATAACAGCAATCATTGCCAAAAATGCGGCACCAAAATAAGTGATTCTGGTCATTACGGTTTCCAGGTATTCGGCGGTCCTTCTGCCGGGCCGAAGCCCCGGTATGAAGCTGCCCGAATCCCGCAGGTTTTTAGCCAGCTCCTTGGGCTGAAATTGCACTGTTACCCAAAAATAAGCGAATAAAAATATCAATAACATATATAGAACATTATAAGTATAGGCGTTATATCTGAATGCACCATTCAAAAGACCAAGCAATCCTGACTGCGGGAACCTTGATGCCAACTGTCCAATAACGATCGGTGGAAACATCATAAAGCTCGATGCAAAGATTATAGGCATTACACCGGCATGATTAACCCGTAACGGCAAATAGCTTCGACCACCGACGGTCATTCTGCGACCCCGCATTTGTTTGGCCTGCTGGATTGGTATTCGGCGCTGGCCCTGGGTTATAAGAATCGCACCGGCAACCACGCATACAAACGCCGTTAAAAGAAATAATATTTTTGCCGGACCATAGCTTCCCGGCGCTGCTGTCAGAGTAAAATCCGTATTTTGCCAAACCCGAATCACTGTTCCCGGCATTCGAGAAATAATCCCGGCCATAATAATCAGGCTGATTCCGTTACCTATGCCGTATTCATCTATTTGTTCGCCGAGCCACATCAGGAAGATTGTGCCGGCTGTCATGCCAACAACACCCATCAGGATGGCTTGTCGTTCCATACCGGGATAGGTTAAATTGCTGCCCCCCAACCACTTCATAAACATAAGTGACTGAACTACACATATCAGCACAGTCAGGTATCGAGTGTATTCCTGTATCTTTTTATGACCTGTTTGGCCTTCCTGACGCAGCTTTTTCAAAGGCGCGTATACCTCACCCAAAAGCATAAGAATAATCGATGCGGTAATATAAGGCATAATTCCCAGTCCGAACAAGCTGCTTTTACTCAGTGTTCCACCCGTGAACATCTGCATATATTCTGCAGCTCTGCCGAGCGGGGTATCTGATTGCGTCGCCGCATCCAGGATTTTAGACTGGTCAAAACAGGGAACAGGGATATGAAAGCCAACCCTGTATAGTACCAGCAGCGCAACAGTAAAAATAATTTTATTGCGCAGGTCCCGAATTCTGAATATGTTTAATATTGTTCCAAGCATACTTCGTATCTCGAATCATACCGCTCGTATTACACTTCGAAAATCACTCGCGACGTGTTACAAGGTTTACATTGCCGCCGGAAGCCACGATCTTCTGCTCTGCTGTTTTACTGAACTTGTGAGCAGTTACCTGCAGCTTTTTAGTCAGGTTTCCCTTGCCAAGAATTTTGACTTTGCTTGTGTCTTTGGCAATCAGTCCGGCATCAGATAATTGTTCCATCCCTACAGCGGCGCCATCATCGAATCTTTCCAACTGCCAAATGTTAACAATTTCACAGCGATTAGCGAATTTGTAATTATTAAAGCCACGCTTAGGTACACGGCGAAACAGAGGCATTTGTCCGCCTTCGTATAAAGATACAGCCGTTGAGCCGGCTCTGCTACCGCTGCCTTTATGGCCACGACCACAAGTCTTACCATGACCGCTGCCTGTACCTCTACCGATACGACGACGTCTGGTATGTTTACCTGCAATAGATGTTATTTCATGATTTAGCATTCAATTCACCCAATCGTTAACCGGCAATTACTATACTTTAATTGCCACTCCACGAAGAGATTCAACCATTTCCTTACTGCGTAATCTCAGCAAGCCATCGAGCGTAGCTTTGACTACATTTTTAGCGGATGTGCTTCCATAAACCTTTGTAAGAACATCCTGCACTCCGGCGTATTCAAGGACCGCACGAGCACTCGATCCGGCAATAACTCCGGTACCGGGGCTGGCCGGCACCAGGGTTATCCTCGTAGCTCTATACTTACCTTCTATCTTATGTGGAATTGTCCTCTCAACCAAAACTATCTTGCACAGACTCTTTTTGGCATCTTTTACGCCCTTCTCGACTGCCTGTGGGACTTCGTTAGCCTTTCCGTAGCCGACTCCCACGGTTCCTGTTCGGTCACCGACAACAACCAATGCCGCGAAACTAAATCTTCGGCCGCCTTTGACCACTTTGGAACAGCGATACACCTTGACAACTGTATCTTCAAGCGGCTTTCCTTCCTGGTCCGGAATTTTAACGGGTTCTACTGCCAATTTTTTCTCCAAATTTAATCGCTACTGCTGCTCAAAAGACCAGTCCTGCTTTTCTGGCCCCTTCAGCAAGAGCACCGATTCTGCCATGAAATTTATATTGATTTCTATCAAAGCAAACACATTTAATACCAACGCCAAGCGCCTGCTTCGCAACAGCTTCACCAATAATCTCCGCTGCTTTTTTATTACCGGAGTTGGACAGTTGGCCCTGTAATGCTTTTGTCTTTGTACTTGCCGACGCAAGTGTCGCTCCAGCAGTATCATCTATGATCTGAGCGTAAATATGCCTGTTGGAGCGGAATACGGTCAGTCGAGGTCGGTCGGGGGTTCCGAAGACCTTCTTACGTACATGATATTTGCGTCTTACCGCCGCTTTTTTAATCTTTCCTGTCTTCATATTAGGCTGCTCCGGAGGCAAATGCTTTTCCGACTTTACGCCGTACATGTTCATCCGCATAGCGGATACCCTTGCCCTTATAAGGTTCGGGAGGTCTTATTTTTCGTATATCAGCAGCAAACTGCCCTAACAGTGACTTATCTATCGCCGAAAGCAGGAATTTAGCAGGTACGTCATTACCCCGAGTAGCACCTACATCAATTTTTACCGTGATACCCTTTGGTATCGCACACTCTATCGGATGGCTATAGCCAACCTGGAAAGCAAGTTTTCCGCCCTGATCCTTAACACTGTATCCGGTACCGTATATTTCCAACTTTCTTTCAAAACCCTTACTGACACCGGTGACCATATTGGCTATCAAAGCTCGCATTGTACCGTGTAGCTGCCTGTTCTGTCGGTTCTGGGGGCGATCATTTACAACCATTATTTTCTTCTCGGTTTCGTCAACTGTTACCTTTATTCGCGGGTGAGAATCCATCTGAAGCTGGCCGAGCGGCCCCGATACTTTGATAGAAAGTCCCTTCTGCTCGATCTTTACCCCTGCGGGTATATTAATAGCTTTGTTTCCAATGCGACTCATTAGTTTACCGTACAAAGAACCTCGCCGCCGATGTTGGCTTCTCGGCAACTTTTGTCACTCATTACACCTTTGCTTGTCGATATTATTGCTATGCCCATACCGGCTAAAACGCGCGGTAATTTATCAACGGGAGCATAAATTCGGCGGCCGGGTTTACTTGTTCTTATTAATTCCTTAATAATGGGCAGTCCATCTTGATCATATTTTAGCGTAATTCTCAGTATTCCCTGCTTACCGTCATCGATTCGGTCAAAATTTTCGATATAACCTTCACTTTTTAGTACGGCCGCTATGCCTGCGCAAATATTTGAGGCCTTAATTGTAACATCTGCTTTATTGACGCGAGTAGCGTTACGAATCCTCGTCAGCATATCGGCTATTGGGTCACTCAAACTCATATTTAATATCTCTGTTATACTGCCTACAAATCGTTACATTAAAATACAATCTCAACTTTATATAGTATCCTTTACCAACTGGCTTTCTTAACTCCGGGTATTTTTCCTTCGTTCGCTAAAGCCCTGAAACAAATCCGGCATATCTTGAATTTGCGATAAACCGCCTTTGATCTACCGCAAAGCTGGCAACGTGTATATCTTCTGACACGAAATTTTGGTTTCTTTTCTGCCTTGTTTTCCAGTGCTTTAGTTGACATTCACATGCTCCAAACTTGTTTTACGTTCAGTTTTTCTTGAAAGGCATGCCGAAAAGTTCAAGCATCGTTCTTGCTTCATCATCCGTTTTCGCCGTCGTCACAAAGGTGATATTCATGCCCTGCTGGAACTCAATCTTTGCAATGTTGATTTCAGGAAAAACACTCTGCTCAGACAAACCCATTGAATAATTGCCTCGGCCGTCAAAACTATTCTGGTTAAGGCCTCGGAAGTCTCTAACCCGTGGGATTGCAAGACTAATCAGCCTATCCATAAATTCATACATCCTAATGCCCCGAACTGTGACTTTTAAACCTATTTCCATTCCCTCACGTAATTTAAAGTTCGAGACGCTCTTCGTGGCTTTGCAAACAGCAGGCAACTGACCTGTAATCATGGTCAAATCCTTTTTAGCCAGTTCAAGAAATTTCTTGTCTTGTATTGCTTTACCTAAGCCCATAGAGACAATGATCTTTTCCATCCGCGGCACCGCCATAGGATTTTTATAACCATACTGTTTGGTTAGCTCTGCAATTATCTTCGATTTATATAATTCTCTTAAACGCGCCATCCCACATCTCTGATTATTCAGTCGGCTGAATATTGTTAATCAACTGATCATTTGCTATCGATCATTTTGCCTTTCTAACAACTCCAATTTCCACGTTGTTTTCAACGAGGCGTTTTTTACTGCCATCATCATCTATTCGATAATGTACTTTGCTGCCTTTGGAACTTTTCGGACTCACGGGCAAGACATTGCTAATATGTATCGGTTGTTCAATGTTGATTCTTCCTCCCTGAGGATTCTTGCGCGACTGCCGAACATGCTTCTTTACTAAATTATGTCCCTGGACCACAACGCGGTTTTTATCAGGTATTACACGTAATACTTTACCGGTGGCTCCCTTATGGTCACCAGCTATAATTTCTACCGTATCACCTTTTTTTATATGCAAAGCCATAAAACTATTTCCGTTTTTCCTGTTATTGCTTCACGTTTTACAAAATCAGACTACCTCGCTGGCCAGTGAAATAATTTTCATATAGTTTTTCTCACGAAGTTCACGAGCAACAGCACCAAAAATTCTGGTTCCTATCGGATTACCGTCATTGTCAATCATCACGGCGGCGTTACTGTCGAATCTCACATAACTTCCGTCCGAGCGCTTAACAGGACTCTTGGTGCGAATAATAACACACTTGTGCACTTTCTTATCGTCTAACTGACAACCCGGCAGTGACTTTTTAATCGCAACGCAGACAACATCTCCTATGCCTGCGACAGACCGAGTAAACTTGCCGTGGGCTCCACTTTTCCCAAGAACCCTTATACACTGCGCCGACTTTACTCCTGAGTTGTCGGCTATATCCAACATTGTTTCCTGTTGAATCATCGTTTCGTTTCTCAACTCATAACTGAGAAGCTTTTTCCACTACCTTTACAAGACGCCAGCTTTTAGTCTTGCTAAGAGGCCTTGACTGGGCAATCTCGACAAGGTCACCGACCCTACTTTGATTGTGCTCATCATGAACCATCAGCTTCGTTCTACGTTTAATATATTTACCATACTTCGGATGTTTGACTTTATAGTCAATAGCAACCTTGATACTTTTATTTCCACTTTTGCCCGTCACCATGGCAGTTAAAGTTTTTAATTTTTGATCCTGCATCCTTAATTTCCAGTCATCGAAAAAATGCGGAACAATTATTTACTTTCACGCATTATAGTTTTTATTCTGGCGATATCACGCTTGGTATTAATTATGGCCTTGGAATTTTCCAGTTTCTCTGTAACCGCCTGTGAGCGCAAATCAAACAAATGCCTTTCGAGCTCTTCAAGTTTACCCTCGATTTCATCCTTACTCATTTCTCTATATTGCTGCGCTTTCATCTCAAAGCTTTCCTTCAGAGCGAATGTCTTCTCTTAACAAACCTGCATCTAATCGGCATTTTATGAGCCACTCTGACCAGTGCTTGTTTTGCCACATCCTCAGTCACACCACCTATCTCGAAACAAATCTGTCCCGGTCTTACTCTGGCAACCCAAAATTCAGGCTCACCTTTACCTTTACCCATTCGTGTTTCCAGCGGCTTGGCACTAACCGGCTTATGTGGAAATATCCTTATGTAAACCTTGCCTTCACGATGCAAAAAATGAGTTGCCGCAACTCGGCCGGCTTCTATATTTCTCGCGGTTATCCAGCTGGTTTCCAGGGCCTGCAAGCCGTATTCTCCAAATGCCACAAAGTTGCAGCGAGATGCGTTGCCCTTCATTTTGCCACGCTGGCTCTTGCGAAATTTAACTCTTTTTGGCATCATTGCCATAGTTTTCTGCCTTCTTAAAACTTCTATTTAAAAAATGGTGCGTTCTTCAACAATGCACATTCAATTTTTCTGCCTGCATATTAATCAGATTCACTCTTCTGTTCTTTTGTAGGTGAAGCAGCTTCTTCGGTTTTTACAGCACCCTTTTGGTCTTTGCTCTTTACAGCATCTTTCCGAGCTTCTCCATGTCCGGAAGTAACCCGTCTCGGCGGGCGACGCCGACGACGTTGGTAACCCTGTTCATCTTCTTCGCCAAACTTTCCTTTGTAAATCCAGACTTTAATTCCAATTGCTCCATAAGTTGTCCTCGATGTTGCAACGGCATAATCTACGTTGGCTTCGAGAGTATGCAAGGGAATACTGCCAAGCTTTTGCGTTTCCTTTCTTGCCATTTCCGAACCGGCCAGTCTTCCCGAACAAATAATCTTTACCCCTTTTGCGCCGGCATTAATGGCGGCCTCGCAAAACTGCTTCATAGTACGTCTGAATGACGCACGCTTGCTTAATTGCTCGGCAATTGCTTCGGCTACTAAAGTGGCGTTAAGGTCGGGTTCCTTAATTTCGATGACATTAACACCTATCTTCCGACCTGTCATTTCTTCAAGCTCTTCCCGTAACTTGTCAACCTCACCGCCTCTGGGACCAATCACCACACCGGGTCGAGCACTATGCAGTGTTACTTTAACCTCGTTACGCGTGCGGATTATCTGAGTCTTCGCCACTGCACCATTAGGAACACTGCGGTTAAATCTTTTATCGATATACTGACGTATTTTTTGGTCTTCGACAAGGAAATCGCCGTAATTGGCTTTGGGAGCAAACCACGTGCTCTGCCACCCAAGCGTTATTCCCGTTCTAAAACCTATTGGAGATACTTTCTGGCCCATAATCTTGTTTATCGTATATTGTTTATTGTTATCTTTTGTACTACCTACAATTGTGTTACTGTTATATGTATGTGACAGGCTTTCTTACGAATAGGATGCGCCCTACCCCTGTCTTTCGCTATCCATCTTTTTGTACCGATACGGGTTCCTGCATCATCGATACGGGCAGAGCATACATATAGATTATCAACATCGGCCTGCTGTTCATCCGCATCTGCCACTGCACTTTTTAAGACTTTATCTATCATCGTTGCAGCGCGTTTTCTTGTAAACTTCAGGATATCCATCGCATCCTGGACACTACGACCCGCTATCAACTGAGCAACTAACCGCGCCTTTCGTGCTGAAATCGGTGCATAACGGCAGGAAGATTGCCAATCGGCCAAATCATTGACTTCTACCGACAGAGCAGCCGCTATACGGCGAATATCATCAGTACGAGGTTGAGGTTTGAAAAGACCTCTCTGCCAGTTTTTAACAGCAGCTACTGCTTCTTTTTGATTAAGGCCTGCTTTGACAAGATGTTTAGCTATCTGCTCAACGTCTATCTGTCTGTCCCGGCTATGTTGTTTTAACTTCTCGGTACTTAACATGTCCTGCTTCTCGAAATTATTTATGGTTGTTTACTACTTTATTTTCTTACTTGAATGACCCTTAAACGTTCTTGTGGGCGAAAACTCACCAAGTTTGTGTCCAACCATATCCTCTGTAATAAAAACCTTATTAAATATTTTGCCGTTGTGGACCAGAAATGTTACTCCAACAAACTCGGGAACTATGGTGCATCTCCTTGCCCATGTTTTTATCGGTTCGTGTGAAGCTGAAGCAACCTGCTTGTTTACCTTTGCAAACAACTTCTCATCCACGAATGGTCCTTTTTTTAGAGATCTTCCCATTTCTCGTCTCTCGTATCGCGTGCCATTACTGCACGATTAAATTATATGTTCAGTTGCTTCTGCCTTTTACTTTTTCGTCTTCGAATAATCCTGTTGTTACTCGTACTCCTTGGATTTCTCGTTTTTCCGCCTTTTGCCAGTACACCTGTAGGAGAACAGGGATGCCTTCCGCCGTTTGCTCTGCCTTCTCCACCACCCATCGGATGAGCAACGGGATTCATTGCCTTTCCTCTTACGTGTGGTTTACGGCCCATATGGCGTTTTCTGCCTGCTTTACCGATCCGAATATTCTGGTGGTCGGGATTACTTAGTCTGCCAATTGTCGCTCGGCATTCCCTGCGAATCATCCGCATTTCACCACTCGGTAATATAACAGTAACCCAGTCACCCTCTTTTGCCACAATTCTCGCAACGTTGCCGGCGCCCCTGACAAGTTTCGCCCCCTGGCCGGTTCTCATTTCAATATTGTGAATCTCAAGACCGGCAGGAATCGCCGACAACGGCATTGCATTGCCTATCTTAGGCTCGCAGGTCTCGCCACTTTCTATCTGGTCTCCTGCTTTTAGGCCCAGAGGGGCTAAAATATACCTTTTTTCACCATCAGAATAATGCAATAGCGATATGAAACAATGTCTATTGGGATCATATTCAATCGTTGCTACCTTTGCCGGGATACCGTCTTTATTTCGCTTGAAATCGATTATACGATATATTCTTCTTGCCCCGCCGCCTCTAAACCGAGAAGTAACGATACCGTGATGGTTTCTGCCGCCATTCTTTTTTATCCGCTTACAAAGTGACTTCTCCGGCTGTGCGGTCGTTAGTTCGGCATAATCGTTGACCGAGCTATTTCTTCGTCCAGCACTTGTCGGTTTATAAATTCGAATACCCATATTTCGTATCCCGTCTGTCGTATATTAGAATAAATCTATATGGAACTCCGGATCCAGAAAAACAACAGCTTTTTTCCAACTCGGAGTTTGTCCGTGACTCAGACCTCTCCGGCGATATTTTCCCGGACAGTTCGCCGTTCTGACTTTCAATACCTTGACGCTGTATATTTTTTCCACAGCATTTTTTATCTGTGCCTTATTGGCTTTTTTATTCACCTCAAAAGAGTATGCACCTTTGGTATTGGCAAAATGCATTCCCTGCTCTGTAACCAAAGGTCGAATTATGATATCATAGTCATCCACACTAATACCTGCTAATTACTTCTTTTCTGGTCTTTGTTTAAGATAGATAAAAATGCTTCTTTCGTGAACATCATTTTATTATATCTGCAGATGTCACCGGCGTTCAAATCATTAACCGGCATAACAGCCACTCTGGGAACATTCTTGGCCGACTTGTAGAGATTCGCATCCGCCGAGCTGATCGTTACAAGACAACTGCGTTCGATCTTCAAATTATTCAGAATGCTTAAAAAGTCACGAGTGCGTGGTTTCTCAAAACTCAATTCGTTAACAACCACGACATTATTACTTAAAAGTTTTGCCAATATTGCCGAGTTCCTGGCTAATTTTTTTTGTTTCTTGGGCATGCGTTTACCAAAATCTCTGAAGCTCTTGGCAAAAGTGACACCACCACCGACACGTTTGCCGGTTCTTATGTTTCCAACGCGAGCGTTTCCGGTTCCTTTTTGCCTGAACAGTTTTCTACTCGAACCGGCTACCATACTTCTGCCCTTGTTTGCCGCCGTTCCAACACGCTTATTGGCGTGATACATAACAATGGCCTGCTTCAGTAACGGGTATCTAACAGTACCACCCAGGGCATCTTCATCAACCTTCAAGCTTTCAACCTCATGCCCGTCTTTGTTGTAAACAGCCAAATCAATCATTTTCTTTTATCTCGTATCCGGTTCCTGTCCGAATGACAATAACAAGTTTTTCAGTGAATCAGTTTTATTATTTACACCTTTTTCTTGGCTTTTTCTTTTTTAGCGCTTCGAACTATACAATAGCTTCCGGCCGAGCCGGGTATGGAACCCTTGATAACCAATAAGTTTTTCTCCTCGTCAATCGCCACCAATTCATGGTTTTTAGCCGTTACGCGACTATCACCAAGGTGACCCGGCATCCTCTTGCCCTTCTTAATCTTGCCGCTGTGACCGCGATCAGTGGCGAAACCTGCTATCGAGCCGGGTGCCCTGTGTTTTCTTTCAGTACCGTGCGAAGCAGGAAATCCTCCAAAGCCGTGGCGTTTCATAACACCGGCAAAACCTTTACCTTTGCTGGTTCCTGTTATGTCGATAATTTTTTCATCGGCAAAAACCGATACTGTAACAGAATCCCCAATCTCGTTCTGCTGTTCGGCATCATCCGGCAGCCGTACTTCTCTAACGAATTTCTTCGGAGCGGTTTTGGCTTTTTGAGAATGTCCAATTTCCGGGTTTTTTCTGCATCCGGGTTTTATATCGTCGAAACCGTACTGAACAGCGTTATACCCGTCGCTTTGGACCGTTTTGACCTGCATGACGACACAAGGGCCGGCCTGAATGACAGTAACAGGCAACAAATTGCCCGATTCGTCATAAACTTGTGTCATTCCAACTTTTTTTCCCAGCAGCATTGCCATTATTTCGTGCTTCCCATTTAGGCCGTCTTATAACTCGTCAGGCCTTAATCCGTACAAAAACCCCCGCCGGGACAACCAGGCGGTTCAAAACCTCGACTGTTCTTGCGTTGGCTTCGTGAATATCAATCAGACGTTTATGAGTCCTCAATTCAAACTGCTCACGCGATTTTTTATCAATGTGAGGACTTCGCAAGACAGTATATCTTTCAACGCGTGTAGGCAATGGCACAGGACCACTGACACGGGCATTAGTCTTTCGAGCATGCTCTACTATCTCTTTAGCAGATGCATCAAGAGACCTGGGATCGTAGGATTCCATCTTGATTCTAATTCTTTCAGTTTCAGCAGCCATAATTGTCCTCGGCACTACTGTATTCTGCCTGACGCTTCTGTTGACTCCGAGTTACACTTACAAAAGCAGTGTCTTAAATTCTATTCTGCTTCTTAGAAATTCGCCCATTTCCAACTATAATACCGTCCGAAGCCTGAATTCCTAAAAAACAATCACGATATTTTACGACTCATATGAGCCGGATTAATATTAACTTATTAAATAAAGAGCAAAATATTTTTCTGTCAGCCTACAGTCTTTCTGCTATTTACCATACTTAATCTATTTGGTACTGGCAGGAAAGGCTGTTTTCATTGACTGTTGATTGCCGACTCTGCATTCCTGTTGTTTGCAACCAACGTCAAACTATCAAATTTGCCTTCCTTATAAGAGTTGGGGTTAAGCCCATCTCAGTACGCATCCACAACCATTTCCGGGCTCTTATAATACCCCTAAAAAGTCGTTTAACCATCCCTGAATATGTTATTTCTGACTTGCCACAGCCCAACTTCATTCACGCAAAGTCGTCCTTGACAATGCTCGCTACGGCTGAAAACCTCTGAGGGTAGCAAACAAATATTAAACTGTCAATAAAATGTTAAAATTTTTTCGGTTCAAATTCAAAAAAAATACAATTTATTAAAAAATAATCTGCTTGGCAAGCTGCTCGGGAATCTTCTCATAGCTCAGAGGTTCCATAGTATAGGTTCCCCGACCGGCGGTTATACTCCTGATTTCACTGGAATATCCAAACATCTCTGCAAGTGGGGCTTTGGCATCAATCACCTGCATACTCCCGTGTACTCGACATTTAGTGATCATGCCCCTTTTGGCAAGCAAATTGCCCTGTACCGCTCCAAAATTAACCTGTGGCACGACCACCTGAATCCGCATTACCGGTTCAAGCATGATCGGTCCGGCATCTTTAACCAGTTTTTCGATCGTTATTGCAGCAGCCTGCTCAAAAGCCAGACTTGAAGAATCCACAGAATGGAATGAGCCACCAATTAACGTAACTTTAATTCCTATAACAGGATAGCCCGCTAATAAACCACTGCTCAACGCATCCTTACAACCCCTTTCAACATCAGGGGTATATTCTTTTGGAACCTCATCGGCAGGGGCATTACTGGTAAACTCAATCTCACTACTCCAGTGGCCATCCTTGGTTAAAAGCGGTTCAACCTGTAAAATAACATGCCCATACTGACCATGCCCTCCTGTTTGACGTATAAATTTCCCTTCTGCCTGGGCAGATTTTGTGATAGCTTCCTTATAAGCAACTCGTGGCTTGCCTATCCTTATGTCAACCCCCTTCTCCCGTCTTAGTTTGTGCTGCAATACTTCCAGATGTAATTCACCCATTCCGCTGATAATAGTTTGCCCAGTTTCACTATCTACATTAAATTTAAAAGTCGGATCTTCGCGTTTTAAGGCTACCAGTGCTTCTGCCAATTTAACCTTTTCGGCGGCAGTTCGAGGTTCTATAGACATATTGATAACTGTCTGGGGGAAAGTTATATTTGGCAAGCAGACAGGTTTTTTAGGATCGCAAATTGTATCCCCTGTTAGGGTCTGTTTTAAACCCACAACTGCGACAATATCACCGGCACTTGTTGATTCCAGGACTTTTCGTTCGTTGGCATGCATTTCAAATATTCTGGTAATATTCTCCCGCCGGTTGCGATTTGCATTAAGGACTCTGCTGCCGGACTTCAATATGCCCTGGTACATCCTAAGAAAATAGAGATCGCCGTGCGCATCGCTGGTAATCTTGAATGCAAGGGCCACCATGCTGCCATTGGGATCACATTTGATAGATACCTCTTTGTCGGTATCATTCGGTTTGTGTCCTATAAGAACGGGTTTATCCAATGGAGAAGGCAGATATGCCACAATACCATCGAGCAGTCTTTGCACACCAATGTATTTCAGTGCAGAGCCAACAAAAACCGGATGAAGTTTGTTTTGCAACGTTCCTTTTCTGATTGCTCTGGTAATCATTTCCATTTCGATTGTTTTATCGTGAACATAGGCGTCCATTAGTTCTTCATCGTACTCGGCTGCAAGTTCGATTGTATGGTTTCGATTTTGAAAGGCGGTTTCCCGTAATTCTTCCGGGATTTCAGTTTCTTCGAAAACCGCTCCCATCTTTTCAGTTTTATAAAAGACAGCCTTCATCTTAATCAGATCTATCACTCCTTTAAAACAATCCCCTGCGCCGATCGGGATTTGCATTAAAATCGGATTGGCAATGAGCTTGTCGCGCACACTATCAATGGTCATCTCGAAATCGGCGCCTATCTTGTCCATCTTGTTCACAAAACAAAGGCAGGGTAAGCTGTATTTTTGTCCCTGCCTCCAGACTGTTTCGCTTTGTGCCTGCACACCTTCACTGCCGTCAAATACAGCAACTGCACCATCCAGAACCCGCAGCGACCTCTCTACTTCAGCGGTAAAATCTATGTGTCCGGGCGTGTCGATAAGATTAATTTCTACGCTTTTCCAGGGACATTTCGTCGCGGCGGATGTGATGGTAATCCCTCTTTGTTGCTCTTCTTCCATGAAATCCATCACAGCAGTTCCGTTATGCACTTCCCCCATTTTGTACGTTTTACCTGTATAATACAGGATACGCTCGGTAACCGTTGTCTTGCCGGCATCGATATGTGCCATGATCCCGATATTACGTAATTTTGCCAAGGCGCCCATTTGTATCTCAATTTATATATAGCGGCCCGATAAAATAACGGACCACAAACAACAGATAAAAAAAATGCCACGGTCTTTTTACAATCTTACCGTGGCAGTAGTAAACGAAAATTATTACCAGGCAAAATGAGCAAAGGCTTTGTTCGCCTCTGCCATTCTGTGTACATTTTCCCGCATAGTCATTGCACCGCCCTGTTCGTTATATGCATCCGTCAGTTCGGTCGCTAAACGTTGACACATTGGTTTGCCCTTCTTGGACCTGGATGAAGACAATATCCATCTGAAAGCAAGCGATTGCTGGCGTTTCGCACTCACCTGCATCGGGACCTGATAACTGGCTCCGCCAACACGTTTGCTGCGAACTTCGATCAATGGTTTGACGTTGTTTATCGCTTTCTCAAATACCTCAAGGGCTTCAACATCTTTGACCTTTTGACCTATTAAATCCATAGTATCGTAAAAAATCTTCTGTGCAGTGCTTTTCTTGCCGTCCAGCATCAAACAGTTAATAAACTTAGAAACTAACTTGCTGTTAAAAACAGCATCATGTTTTAATTGTCGATTTGAAGCGGTAAATCTTCTCATATTTCAATTTCCGGCTCTAATATATAAGTTTTCATCATTTATATCGGTAAAGGATTAAATATTACTCTATTTAGCCTTTTTTACTCCGTATTTGCTTCTGCCTTGTTTTCGATTGGTCACACCGGCACAATCGAGGACCCCTCGAACAATATGGTATCGCACACCCGGAAGGTCTCTAACACGGCCTCCCCGAATAATAACGGTGCTGTGCTCCTGAAGATTGTGGTCAATACCAGGTATGTAAGATGTAACTTCCTTGCCGTTAGTCAACCTGACACGGGCTATCTTTCGTAAAGCGGAGTTCGGCTTCTTCGGCGTCTGAGTCCTTACAATAAGACACACGCCACGTTTCTGTGGTGACCCGCTAATATCGGATACTCGCTTATGACCCTTCGATTTAGCCCTTGGATGTCTAACTAACTGATTTATAGTAGGCATAATTTCACAAATTCCAAATTATTGTTAATAAGTACTACTCTGTTCATTAATAGATAAAACGGGGAGCTATTGTAGCATTAGCCATGCAAATTCCAACAAATTTTATGCCTCAATTGCAATTTTTTTTCTAAATAGGCAAAAAACCTGGACTTTTCTACCTCAAATTCACAATATCCGACCGGGCAGGTTTCTCCATCGGTTAAGCTAACAACCGGGGAAAATTCTTCCGGCCTCCATTTAATACACAAGCATTGTTCTGGTACGTTACTATCGATAACGTTGCTTTATAACGGTTGTAATCGGTAATAACCGATGGGATTTTATCTTTGACAGATGTATGATGAACTGATAAATTGCTGCTGATTTGCAAATGAAGCATCTCAAACGGAGCGGGGGTATGATGAATCCAACACGGCCAGACGAAGGCTCTATTAAAAATATATAGTTCCTAAACAGATTCATAATAGAATAAAGTTTTGGAAGTGAACAATGGTAACAATAGATATTATATTAAACAAACTCACGCAATTTTTTTCATGGCTATATTCTACATTGGGATTACCTCGGTGGCTGCTGCTAACTGTAACTTTGGTAGTCCTGGCAGTATTGATATTCATAGCGAAAAAACAGAGAAAGACAAAACTCAAATTTAATAAGATACACACAATCAACACCGGAAGCCGCCCGGAAATTATAGGTACCCGATTGACTGCCCACAAATCGAGTGCTACAAAAATCGAAGACGGAAAAGAGAACGAGTTGGCTTTCGATTCTGAAACAGGCGAAAAACACAGAAGCTGGGGACGAACCATAGAAGAATGGAGAAAAGCGACTGAACAAAGCAGGAAACTAAAGTATGCGTCTGCCAGACTCAAAAAAACCGAGGAACAGCAGCACGGACAGCAGTCAGCAGAATCAAACAGCACACAAAACCAACCCCCGTATGAAATCTCCGAACACAAGCAAAGCAATGAGTTAACAGAATCTAAGAAACAAATCGCCTATGAAATCAATAAAAGCGAACCCACCACGGAAAATATCGAGCCCCAGCTTGCTTTGCCAATCATGATCAAGGAACAAACCCAACATAATCTATCCCCAGTCGATAAAACTGACGATAGACCGAGAGAAAACACTAAAGAAGCACAAAAATATAAAAATAACGATGTGCCGTTGGATGTTAAAGAACTCAAGACCGTAGCGGAACTGGCGAAACGGTTGAGAAGGAACAATCGACAACAGCAAATTAAATGAATATTATCCGATTTTCTCAACCTTAACAAATTGAGGACGGGGACATCTTTTTTAGAAAACGAACTTTGATTCCCGTAGTTATTCAATACCCAGTGCTTCTCTGACGGCAGCCTCTGCTTTCGCTTCGGCTTCTTTCGCTTCCCTGATTTCCGCCGCTTCTCCGAACTCCTTGGGCAGAGGAGCTTCAACAAGGTGTTTGACCTTTATTTCCAAATATTGCTTAAAAGCTGTACCGGCAGGTATCAGGTGACCGAGTATTACGTTTTCCTTTAAACCATGAAGCTCATCAATCTTACCGGCCAAAGATGCCTCAGTGAGAACCTTTGTTGTTTCCTGGAAGCTGGCCGCTGCTATAAAGCTCTCCGACCAAAGCGAAGCCTTGGTGATTCCCAAAAGCAATGTTTTGGCGGTTGAAGGTCTCGGTTTTCTGCCTGTGGCGCCGTGGCCGCCAATACTTTCTATCTTTTCATTATTGACTGCCAATTCCTCTTTACTGACAATTTGACCCACCTCGAAATCAGTCACATCTCCGATATCTGCAATCTTGAGGCTGTTGGTTAGTTTCTCGTTTTCTTCTTTGAACATAAATCTATCAACGACCTCGCCCGGCAGGAATGCACTGTCACCCACTGATTCAATTTCGACCTTTCGCATCATCTGAGAGCATATAATTTCAATGTGTTTATCGTTAATATTCACGTTTTGCGAACGGTAAACGTTCTGGATTTCCGTCGTTAAATATCTTTGCAAGGCCTCCTCACCTTTGATTCGCAGAATATCGTGCGGCACCAGCGGGCCATCTGTAAGAGCATCGCCGGCTTCAGCGTTATCACCGGTATGAACGTTCAGATGTCTATCGCGCGGAACATGGTGTTCCTTTTCCATGCCGCTTTCACTTCTGATTATGATAGTCATCTTGCCTTTGCGTTTATCGCTTCTAAGCTCGACACGACCGCTAATCTCAGCCATAGCGGCAGGATCTTTCGGCTTGCGTGCTTCAAATACTTCAGTGACTCTCGGCAAGCCTCCTGTGATATCCTGTGTACCGCCGGTGGCTCTGGGTTGATGAGCAAGCAACTGGCCGGCCTGAACATTTTGTCCCTCGACGACCTCTATTCTCGCTCCCGCCGGCAGATAGTGAACATCGAGTATCTTACCGTCACGGTCCTCAATGATAATTTGTGGGTGCTTATCGCCTTTGTGCTCGATTACTATCGGTTTGCCGGCCTGCCCTTTTCTTTCTTCTTCGATACCAATTGTCTCACCTTCGATGACATCAACAAATCTTATAGAACCGGCTACTTCGGCTAAGATCGGGGTACGGTGGGGGTCCCAACCAAATAATGGAACACCGGTTTTAACCTTACTGCCGTCCTGAACAAAAACGGTGGCGCCATATGGCACTTTAAATCGGTCGAGCTCTCTGTCTTTTGCATCAAGAAGAGCTATTTCACCGTTTCGTTTCAGTGCAATAACCGCCGTGCTACCGTCATCCTGTTTAATATTAACCGCATTTATGTCCCTATACTGAATATTTCCGGCCTGCGTTGCTTTTTGCTCTCTTTCGAGAATAGCTCTTTCTGCGACTCCACCGGTATGGAATGTTCTTAATGTCAATTGTGTACCGGGCTCACCGATGGACTGAGCTGCTATAATGCCAACCGCCGCACCTTCTTCGACCAACTGCCCTGTACTCATGTCCCATCCGTAACATTTTGCGCAGATCCCAAACGGACTGTCACATGTCAGCGGGCTTCTGACTCTAATAGCATCAAGGCCCAAAGCTTCGATTTTTTCCGCCGCTTCGGTATTAATAACCTCGTTCTCACGAACTATCATCTCATCGGTTATCGGATTACGGATATTGTCTCTGGCGGTTCTGCCGATAATAAGTTGAGACAGCGGAACATCAACCGATTCAGCTCTCGGCGGACTGACTGCACTTTTAGTAATGCCCTGTAAGGTTTGGCAATCGCGTTCAATAACAATCACGTTTTGTGCCACATCGATGAGTTTACGAGTAAGGTAGCCAGAATTGGCTGTCTTTAATGCCGTATCCGCTAGGCCCTTACGTGCCCCGTGAGTTGAGCTAAAGTACTCAAGAACAGTTAAGCCCTCGCGGAAGTTTGATTTAATCGGTGTCTCTATAATCTCTCCGCTCGGCTTGGCCATCAGTGCTCTCATTCCGGCAAGCTGCTGAATCTGGTCAACGCTTCCTCTTGCTCCGGAGTCACTCATAAGGTATATCGGATTGAGATACGGCAGGCCGTCGGCTGTAGTATCATTCTTAAGGCCCCGCATCATTTCATTCGTAACTGCAACTCGTGCATTCGTCCATGCGTCAATGACCTGATTATATCTCTCGCCCTCGGTTAAAACTCCATCATTGTAGTTCTTGTATATTTTACCGACTTTATTCTCGGTCTCTTCAATTATCTCCTGTTTTCTTTGGGGGATCTTGAGGTCTGTTATGCCAAAACTGAGTCCTGCAAGTGTGGCATACTTGAAGCCCAGATTTTTAATTTGATCAAGAAGCGTGACCGTTTCAGAAGCACCGGCATATTCGTAGCAGTCACTAATTGCCCGGCTCAATCTTCTCTGAGACATCGTCGTATTATAAAACGGCATTCCCTTGGGAAGGATATCGTTAAATATGCACCGACCAACCGTTGTCTGAATGACGGATTCATTTTCAATTCCCGATTCGCTGACAACTCTGACATCGGTTCCGAGTCGGACCATAATCTTCTCATGCAAATTCACTTTACCCACGTCAAGGGCCATCATCGCTTCGAACGGATCTCTAAACAACCTCGGCTTTTCAGTTTCCGGGACCTTACGGTATTCTGTATACGTTAGATAATAATTGCCCATCACCATATCCTGAGATGGTCCAACCATTGGAGAGCCGTTTGCAGGTGAGAAAATATTGGAGGTAGTCATCATCAAAATATGAGTTTCGGCCTGCGCTTCAACACTTAACGGCAAATGCACTGCCATTTGGTCGCCGTCAAAGTCGGCATTAAATCCTTTGCAGGCAAGAGGATGAAGCATAATTGCATTACCTTCGACCAACACCGGCTCAAAAGCCTGAACACCCATTCGATGAAGGGTGGGGGCTCGGTTCAGCAAGACGGGGTGCTGATGAATGACTTCTTCAAGAATATCCCAGACCTGATCGTCACGTCGCTCAATCATTCTCTTGGCACTTTTGATAGTGTCGGCCAATCCGTGTTGCTTGAGCTTGCGAATAATGAACGGCTGATACAATTCGAGAGCTATTTTCTTCGGCAGACCACATTGGTACAGTTTAAGCTCAGGCCCCACAACAATGACCGAACGGGCTGAGTAATCCACGCGTTTGCCAAGCAGATTCTCGCGAAACCGTCCCTGTTTGCCCTTGATCATGTCCGTCAAGGACTTCAACGGTCTATTATTACTGCCTAAAACAGATCGCCTACATCGACCGTTGTCAAGAAGGGAATCCACCGCCTGTTGCAACATTCGTTTCTCATTACGGATAATAACTTCGGGAGCGTTGAGGTCCATCAATTTTTTCAAACGGTTATTTCGATTGATAATCCTTCTGTAAAGGTCATTAAGATCGCTGGTAGCGAAATTGTCTCTCTCGAGCAAAACCAAAGGTCTCAGGTCTGGAGGTATAACAGGTATGACCTCAAGTACCATCCACTGAGCTTTATTACTGCTGTTTCGGACCTGGTTAATAGTCTTGAGGCGTTTTGTTAAATCTTTTATTTTTTGCTTGCTGTTGGTTTTTGTTATCGCCTGCCTGAGCTGGATTGCGATTTCATCGAGATTAAGATTTTCCAGTAAAATCCTGATGGCTTCGGCACCCATGGTTGCCTTAAAGGATTTGCCGTATTTGTTTGTGGCGTCCCTGTAATCTTCCTCACTAAGCAGTTGGCCCAACTTTAACGGGCTTTGTCCCGGGTCAGTGACGACATATTCCTGGAAATAAATAATTTTTTCCAGGTCGGCGCTTTTCATGTCCAAAAGGCTGCCCAATCTGTTTGGAATGGCCTTAAAAAACCAAATATGCACAACCGGGGCTGCGAGATTGATATGCCCCATGCGTTTTCTTCGTACGCGGCTATGTGTGACCTTGACTCCGCATCTATCGCAAATAATACCTTTAAACTTCGTGCCTTTATATTTCCCACATGCACATTCCCAGTCGCGTTCAGGTCCGAAGATTCGTTCGCAGAACAATCCGTCTTTCTCCGGTCGATATGTACGATAGTTGATAGTTTCAGGTTTTCGCACTTCGCCAAAAGACCAGCTTCGGATATCATTGGGACTGGCCAACGATATTTTTACCGAGCCGTAGTCATTAATGCGGTCGTAAATACTTCCTAACATTTAAAGCCCCTTACCAGTGACACTTGACAATTGGTAATTAAATAATGATTCGCTCAGAGAGCGGCACTTCCCAGCCGTTTCTTTTCAAGTTGAATATTGAGTCCAAGCCCTCTTATCTCATTACACAATACATCAAAGGACAGAGGAGTTCCGGCTTCAAGAGTGTTTTGTCCTTTGACCATCGACTCATAGATTTTTGTTCGCCCCTCAACATCATCGCTTTTAACGGTGAGCATCTCCTGCAGTGTATAAGCAGCGCCGTACCCTTCCAGCGCCCAGACTTCCATTTCACCGAACCGTTGTCCGCCGGTTCTGGCTTTTCCGCCCAACGGCTGTTGTGTAATCAGGCTATAAGGCCCGGTTGCCCGTGCGTGAATTTTATCGTCAACAAGGTGATGCAGTTTCATCATGTAGATGTAACCGATGGTTGCCTTCTGATCAAAAGGCTCACCGGTCCTTCCGTCATGCAATTGAGTTTTCAAAATATCCGGGATATCTATACAAAACTCGTCGGCCGGCGGTACTTGCTTATTTTCCCGAAGTTCGGTTTTTCGTTTGCTCATCAGCTCATTCGCTTCTTCGGTTAATCTCTGGATGTCATCCTCGGTAGCGCCGTCAAAGACCGGTGTAATAGCGTTGAAGCCCAGCACCTTAGCCACCCAGCCAAGATGTGTTTCGAGAATCTGACCGACATTCATACGGCTCGGAACGCCGAGGGGATTCAACAATATATCGAGACTCCTGCCGTCTCCGAGGAACGGCATATCTTCCTCGGGCATAATCTTGGCGATAACTCCCTTGTTACCGTGACGCCCGGCCATCTTGTCGCCGATCGATAAAGTTCTTTTAATCGCGACGTAAATTTTCACCATCTGCAGCACACCGCTGGGCAACTCATCACCGTGTTTCAAATTCGCAATCCTTTGCTTCTTTTCTTCCTGGATTTCAGTGATCTTAGCCCAGTACTTGTCCATAATCTTCTGTACATCGTCGCGGAGCGAAGCGGGTTTGACCCATTTGATATTGAAGTTTTCTATCTGTTCATAAATAACTTCATCATCGGAACTGGCACCGACTTTTTGACGTGTGGACGGATCGACAAGGTTGACTTCAGCTTTGTTGTGGATAGCTTCGATCATCTGTCGAAACACGGCACATTCTTTGACTTTCATCTGTTTTTCATAATCTTTTATCTGAGCTAAGAGCACCTTTTTCTGTTCATCCGTCCCGGCTCCACGTCTGGTAAATCGTTCCGTTTTTATTACTACACCCTCATAACCGCTGGGTAACTCAAGCGAGTCATTTTTGACATCTTCACCGGCTCTGCCGAATATCGCATGTAAAAGTTTTTCCTCGGGCGTCAGTTCCGTTTTGCTCTTGGGAACAACTTTGCCAACCAGAATGTCACCCGGGCATACTCTGGTTCCCTCACAAATAACTCCGTGTTCATCGAGGTTGCGCAGAGCTCTTTCACTGACATTGGGAATATCACGTGTAAATTCCTCCTTACCCAGACGTGTCTCACGAACTTCGGCCGTAAATTCGTCGATATGTATGCTCGTGAAACTGTCATCCTTACAAAGTTTCTCGCTGACTATAATAGCATCTTCAAAGTTAAATCCGTCAAAAGA
Source organism: uncultured Pirellulales bacterium (assembly GCA_964570855.1). Classification (GTDB taxonomy): domain Bacteria; phylum Planctomycetota; class Phycisphaerae; order Sedimentisphaerales; family Anaerobacaceae; genus JAFGPS01. Next base: position 15,450 of record CAZMZR010000027.1, on the reverse strand, counting down.
AACAAATCCTACAAGGATATTTTTACCAAGAGCCAATACACCGTTGGCGGTACCCCCACCATCTGCTATAATCTGCCCGGTCTTTACTTTTTCACCAAGCTTTACGATAGGTTTTTGATTCAGGCAGGTTCTTTCATTCAAACCGACGAACTTTTCGAGATTGTATTCATCGGTATGATTGATGATAATTTTAATTGCGTCCACAGAGGTAACTGTGCCGCTGGTTTGAGCACGAACTACCATACTGGAGTTTTGACCGACGATACTTTCCATGCCCGTTCCTACCAAAGGCGGCTCCGTCCTGAGCAACGGCACGGCCTGTCGCTGCATGTTTGAACCCATTAAAGCCCGGTTTGCATCATCGTGCTCTAAAAACGGTATCAAGGAAGCTGAAACGCCGACAATTTGCTTCGGCGATATATCAATATAGCCAACTTCATCGTTCGATACATGCGCAAGTTCGCCGGCTTTTCTTGCAAGGACAAGACCTTTGGGGATCTTGCCGCTTTTCAGATCCACCGCACTCGGAGGTGCAAATACTGCCTTCATCTCCTCATCAGCCCGCAAATACTCCACCTCGTCGATAACTTTTCCGTTTTTCACTTTACGGTAAGGTGTAAGCAGAAATCCATATTCATCAATCGAGGAAAATATCGCCAACGAAGCAATCAAACCGATATTAGTTCCTTCGGGCGTCTCTATAGGACATATTCTGCCGTAATGGCTGATGTGAACATCGCGAACTTCAAAACCTGCCCGCCTTCTATTTAAACCACCCGGCCCCAAAGCCGACAAACGCCTTTCATGGGTTAATTGACTCAATGCGTTGGTCTGATCGACGACCTGGCTCAATTCCCCACGACCAAAGAAATAATTGATGCTGCTCGATACACTCTTGGAATTTACCAGATCGGCGATATGCAGTGTATCTTCAGAGTCCCGTTTCATACTCATCCGTTCCTGTACGGTCCTGCGAAGCTTCAGAAGCCCCTTTCTAATTTCATCTGCCGCAAGTTCATCAATCGTGCGTAACCTTCTGTTGCCCAAATGATCGATATCATCAATCTCGCCACGATCATTACGCAAAGCTACGATGTACTTCATCGTGTTGAGAAAATCCTCCGGCCGAAGTGTCATCTCATTCTCGTCTATTGTTTGATCGAACTTGCGATTTAATCTGAACCTGCCGACATTACCAAGACGATAGCGGCTCGAATCAAAAAATTTCTCTGCAAAGAAAGCTTGTGCCTTCTCTTCGTTGGGCGGATTGCCGGGTCTTAATCTTATGTAGAATTTCAACAACGCCTGCTTATTACTCTGGCAATCATCCTCGGCAAGAGTATTCAAAATGATGGTATCTCGAACGTCTTTGATTACTTCGACGGTCGCTGTGGATTTTTTCGAGGACGCCCTGGACTTTGTTTTTTTCTTGGATTCCTTGGTTTTCGGCTCTACAAACGCAGCTTGTACAAGAGAGGCTTTATCGCTGATTTGCCCGCCCGCTTCCACTATGATTTCACCGGATTCCTTGTCGACAATCGGCTCGACCGCCCACATATTGGGAGTCAGTTTGTTGACCGGCACCTTTACAGTTGGATAAAACATCCGCAGGATTTGTTCGGTAGTTCCATAGTCAGCACTTGTGGCCCGCAGAAAAACGGTTGCCGGTATTTTGCTGGATTGGTCGATTCTAACGACTAAAATGTCCTTGTTGGTAACACTTATTTCTATCCAACTGCCTCTTTCCGGTATGATCCTGCCACCATGCAGCACCCTATCACCTTCTTTGCTTTCGATGAGGAAATCAACGCCGGGACTTCGGTGCAACTGACTTACGATAACACGCACAGCACCATTAATAATAAACTCGCCACCCCCTATCATAACCGGTATTTCGCCAAGGTACATTGCCTGTTCGGCCAAATCCTCGCCTTCACGAGTACGTAGTCTGCACCATATTTTTAAGGGGTAACCGTACGTCAAACGTAACTGCCGGCACTGAACAGGGGTGTAATGCGGCTTTTCCAGTTCATAATAGAGATATTCCAGGAGCATTTTCTTGTCGTAGCTTTCGACAGGAAAAGTCTCCTGAAAAAGGGCTTCGAGCCCGATAGGTTTTCTTCTTGTTGGTGCTACATCTTTTTGTAGAAAACTATCATAACTTTTCCTTTGTATCGCAACCAGATTCGGGATCTCAACAGCATCGGGGAGTTTGCCAAAATTACGTACAATTTTTTCAGTACTATTCTCACGCATTAGTAATCTCCAACCTCAAACGTCCCAGCCGATTTAAAGGGACAACGTTATGTAGTCGTCTTGATCTTCCGTAACTAAAAAGCAGGCCAATGTCTTTGCACTTGTTTATGCCAATTCGACAACTGCACCGACAGCTTCGAGCTGTTTTTGTACGGTTTCTGCATCTTCCTTACTCAACCCTTCTTTAACCGGCTTGGGCAGATTATCGACAAGCTCCTTGGCTTCTTTTAAGCCTAATCCGGTTATCGCTTTGACCTCCTTTATAACCTGAATTTTTTTCTCCCCGAACTCCTTCAGAATGACGTCAAAACTGGTTTTTTCGGCTTCCTCTTCGCCCTGTGCCTGTACAGCGGGACCGGCCATCATGACAGCACCGCCGGCGGCAGGCTCAATACCGTGTTCTTCCTTGAGATAGTCACCTAATTCCTTGGCTTGTATTAAAGTTAGAGCAACTATTTTATCTCCGAGTTTTTTTACGTCGCTGCTCCATTTCTTCTCTTGAACGTCTTCTTTTTTGGCCTCTGTAGTTTCCTTGGTTTCTGTTTTTTGATCTTCTGTCATTTCTATTAACTCCTATCATGTAACGCCTGGTGGTAGCCGAAACTCCGTCGTTTCGTTTAACCCCCTTAACAAAGGCAGGGACAGCCACGCAAGCAATTTTAATATTCTGTTCTTACGCTGCCTGTTTTTCCTCGCTTTCTGCTATTGTCTCTATACAACCTGCAATAATTCCTGCAGGAGCACCAATTGTAGCAGCTAATTTCCGGCCGATAGACTGCGATAGCATGATAATTTCGCCCAATAGTTCCGCTCGTGTCGGCATTTTTGAGAGTGACTCAGCTTCCCTGGAATCCAGGGCCGAACCGTCGAGAAATGCCCCCTTGACTTTTATCACCGGATTCTTTTTGACCCAATCGGCTATTTCTTTGGCTACATCAACTATACTGTCACTGCCGTAGGCTATGGCACAAGGACCGCTAAACATATCGGCTGCCGATTCCATATTATGGTTGCGTAAAGCCTTCTTAAACAAAGAGTTCTTGACCACTGATAGTTTGATGCCTTTTTCCTGAAGCTCTCCACGTATCAGATTATTGTCAACTCCGCCGAGGCCCTTGATGCTAACAATTAAAAAGTCCCTGATACTTTCATCTGTAATTTTCTTTTCTAATTCCGTTTGCAGTAATGCTTTTACGTACTTGCTCATTGTTCGTATCTCGTATTTATTCGTTGGTAATCAATAAACAAACATCAGTAATTAACAGCTATGCCGGGGCTCATCGTCGCAGATATACACATTTTCTTAATGTATGTGCCTTTTGCCGACGACGGCTTGATCTTCTTGATATGCGAAACGAAGGCTTCGATATTTTCTATCAATTGTTTTGCATCGAAGCTCTGCTTACCGACTACTACATGGACATTTCCGCCGGCATCGTTTCTATATTCGACTTTACCTGCAGCAAACTCGGCAACAGCCGTAACTACATCGTTTGTTACCGTGCCGTTTTTGGGAGAAGGCATTTTCCCCTGCGGTCCGAGCGTCCGGCCGAGCTTGCCAACTTTACCCATAACTTTCGGTGATGCAATAGCCACATCGAAGTCCATCCAGCCATCAGATATCTTTTTTATCAGATCATCACAGCCTGCCTCAACGGCCCCCGCGCGCTTGGCGGCTTCTATATTTGAATCCTCGCAGAAAGCGATGACTGTTTTCTTTTTTCCAATACCATGAGGTAAAGATAAAGACCCCCGTATCGCCTGATCGGCCTGTTTTGAATCAATGCCCAGGTGTAGCACGCATTCTATGCTCTGGTCGAATTTGACGGAGTTGAACGATTTTATCTTTTCCACCGCCTCAGCAAGGCTTAGAGCCTCTTTAACCGTCTGTTGTGATTCTTTCTTGTATCTTTTGCTTTTGACTCGCATAACTAATATCTCACATTGCTTATAAGTCTCTTAAAAGTCATCAATTACTTACTTCTATACCCATACTTCGGGCGGTGCCTCTTATTATTTTTTCCGCCTGCTCTAAACTGTATGCGTTCAAGTCCTTGAACTTGGTCTCGGCGATTTTACGTAACTGCTCGGCGCTGATTTTTCCGACTTTCTCCTTATTTGGCACACCACTTCCCTTTGCGATCTCGGCTGCCTGTTTCAGCAAAACCGCCGCAGGTGGGCTTTTTACCTCAAACGTAAAGCTCTTGTCCATAAAGACGGTTATCACGACCGGTACAGTTGTTCCGTTTAGTTCTCTTGTTCTTTCATTAAACTGTGAAACAAACTGACCTATATTTACGCCGTGCTGACCTAAGGCCGGCCCTATAGGCGGGGCCGGTGTTGCCTGCCCGCCTGACGCCTGTAACTTAATCTTTACTGCTACCTCTTTTGCCATTGCTTACCTTCAATTTTAGGTTTGTTCTCTTTTAGAATGGTATTGGCAATTATTCGCACAACTATATTTTTTCGATCTGCCAATACTCTATATCCAGCGGTGTACTTCGACCGAAAATAGTAACAATCACTTTTACTATTCCACGCTCGGAATCGATCGAATCGACGACACCTTCAAAGTTTTCAAATGCACCTTCCCGGATTCTAATCATATCACCTTTTGCAAACTCAACTTTAATACTCGGAGCTTCTTCGGGCTTGTCCGCCTCTAAAAGCATCTTAGCCACGTCCGTGTCCCGCATAGGAGTGGGAATACCTTCGGTCCCGATAAAATCCCCTACTCCGGCGGTTCCTTTAATCATGAACCAGGCTTTTTCCGGGACCCTGCCGTCATCCGTGGATTCCATTTCCATAAAAACATAACCGGGATACAATTTCCGTTTATGGACCGTCTGTTTATTACCACGGATACGCTTGATACGCTCAACAGGAACCTCAATTCTGCCAATGATATCGCTTAGGCCCTCCCTTTCCACCTTCTGTATAAGAGTATCCTTGACCTGGGCTTCCTTGTTTGCCGCAACTCTCAATACGTACCACTGCATATTAACACCTTATTTCATATCGCATTTGAGATACGATTTTAACCGAAGAGCCAGCTAAAAAATGTCTGAAAGCTAAGATCCGCGGCTCCAAGAAGTATAGCCATAATAAAAACCACGACAATAACAATGAATGTCGATACGGCTATCTCTTGTTTACTGGACCAGCTAACTTTCTTCATTTCACCTTCAGCGGCGATCATGAAATCTGCAACCTGTTGTTTATTAACAAGCCAGAAAATCAATAGAGCAAAGACAACGAGCAATCCCGTAGGAACCATTGTCGCTATCCACATTGCCGCTCTGTTACTTAAGCCCCACGATGTTGCTTCCAACTGATTATAGAGTTGCAAACAGCCCAAACCGGCAATAATTGCCACGGTAAACGCACTGCATAGCCTTGTATACTTGCCTTGTCCACGTTTATATATATTAAAAAACATATTTACTCCGTATTATGAAGCGTAGTTCATTATCTCGCTTCAAAGCAGGCCAGGAGGGAATCGAACCCCCAACCTTCGGTTTTGGAGACCGACGCTCTGCCAATTGAGCTACTGGCCTGTTAAATCGGTTGTCGATTCTTCAATCACTTGCGTCGTATCTTATGAACAGTACGTTTTCGCTCTTTCTTACAAAACTTCTTGAACTCCAATTTCGGAGTACCTTCGGCCACACTTATGCTTGTGCGATAATTTCTATTGCTGCACTGTGTGCACTCAAGCCAGACATACTCTCTTTTACTTTTCTTTTTAGCCATAAGATTCGTCCCCACCAGGCAGGCTCACTACTTTCCGAATCAACTCTTGTGAGCTTGAGGATGCCTGCCAGGATGATCGTAGCCAGTGTAGATAAACTCGTTTCAACGGCAGAAAATTCCAATGAGACATTTAATTCAGAGTTTTTAGGCTATGATACTGGTAACCACACCGGCACCAACGGTTCGTCCACCTTCACGAATAGCAAAACGAAGTCCTTCTTCCATAGCGATTGGAAATATGATTTCCACTTCCATCGCTATATTATCACCAGGCATACACATCTCAGCACTCTTACCTTCACGACTTTTTAACGCATGTACCGAACCTGTAACATCCGTCGTTCTAAAGTAGAACTGCGGCTTATAACCCGCAAAGAACGGGGTATGACGGCCGCCTTCTTCTTTGGATAGTACATATACTTCGGCAATAAATTTAGTATGCGGTGTTATGCTACCGGGCGCTGCAACAACCTGCCCACGTTCCAATTCTTTCTTTTCGACGCCTCGTAAAAGTAAACCGATGTTATCACCGGCCTGACCTTCATTCAGTGTTTTATTGAACATCTCCACGCCGGTAACAACCGTCTTGCGTATTTCCTTTGCAAGTCCGACGATTGCAATCTCATCTCCAGTATGGATAATACCTCGTTCCACTCGACCGGTGCCGACCGTACCACGGCCTTTAATGCTGAAAACATCCTCGACCGGCATAAGAAACGGCTTATCGATATCGCGTTCAGGAAGAGGAAAATAATCATCTACAGCTTCCATCAAATCATCGATGCACTTACAGGCCTCATCATCCTTGCCTTCGGATTGCATGGCCGCCAAAGCCGATCCTCTGATAATGGGAATGTCATCGCCGGGAAACTCATATTTATTCAACAGATCTCTGATTTCCAGCTCGACTAAATCGATCAACTCCGGGTCGTCAACCTCGTCCACTTTATTAAGGAAAACTACAATACTCGGCACATTCACCTGACGAGCGAGAAGAATATGTTCGCGTGTTTGAGGCATCGGGCCGTCGCCGGCGGCTACAACTAAAATAGCCCCATCCATCTGTGCCGCTCCGGTAATCATATTTTTAATATAGTCGGCGTGTCCCGGGCAATCCACATGAGCATAATGGCGTTTAACCGTTTCGTATTCGACATGCGCAGTATTTATAGTTACACCACGCTCCCTTTCTTCAGGTGCATTATCGATATCCTCAAATTTCTTGACATTACCACTACCAGCTTTGTGCGCCAATCGCATAGTAATTGCGGCCGTCAATGTAGTTTTTCCGTGGTCAATATGACCGATAGTTCCAATATTGATATGTGGTTTTGTTCGTTCAAATACCGCCTTAGCCATTTTAACATTAACCTCCAATGTGCCCGGTTAGTATTTTAGTTTGTCTCAACTCTATTTTCTAAAATGTTTACAAGCCTCAATATTTACCTAATTCCATATCTAATGGTAATATAGTCTCTCCTTAGCACAAAAGAAAGCAACTATCTCGGCCTGAGCTACCTGCATTTAGCTGCTGCTGGGGCTTGAACCCAGGACCTCGTCCTTACCAAGGACGCGCTCTACCACTGAGCTACAGCAGCATATAACTATTATATTGGCCACCTTTCAGGTGGTGAATACAAAAACTCCCAATTCAATTCCATACGAAAACTTAGTAATTTATAAAAAAATGTGTGCAAGTGCAAATATAAAAAGCATAAAAAAAAGAAAAATCTTTGATTTTTTTTACCCCCTCCCGAAAAAATCATAAAAAGACACGCTATCTTGCCTATTTTTACAGCCTTAGCCATCGTCTCGACTAATACAGCCGGAAATTCCGTGGGTATCGCCATCGCCTTACAGTTCTTCACTCCACAGTTCCAAACAATTACCAGTATGGGAAAGAAAAAGAATACTACAAGCCGAGAGAATAAAGGATTTGGCAATAAATGAACTTATTTAGATTTTATTTCGATCCTGCTTAATAATATTAATAAATGGGATATATGCCGATTTCAATCAATAAAAAACATATCGAGTTCCGGATAATTATTAATTGATCTGCATCTCCGGATTGTTCGGCTCATTGATCGTTCTAAAACTATCGGTCCAGTTTTCTAATTGTTCCGTCCATTTTGGCCTTGGTGAAGAATTTTCAATACCCGACAGCAGCTTTAGTATGGGGCTTCTATCTACCCCGGATGGTGGATTGTTAAGAAAATTGTCTAACGATTGTATAATCAAATCATTTGGATCCAGGTCTCTTTCCGATAGACGGTTTTTTACCAAATTAGCCGCAAGATTTATGTTTGGCCACCTTAAGTAAGTATCTAATAGTTTGGAGACGATTATCTCTTGTGCCTCAGGGCTCTGGGGAAATTTCCGCAGTCTGCCGAAGTAGTCGGCAGCCTGTTCAAACTGACCGGTCCGATAAAAAAGCTCGGCTAATTTGTCGCAGACCTTTAACTTGTCTTCGTCGGTGGTTTTAGCCTCAACTATTTTAAGAAAGGCGATTTTTTGCCCGTTTGATAATTTACTTTTACTGTCGGTTAATTCATCCAGCCATTCGTTCAGGATATCTGCCTCTGAGTCTTGAAATATTCTGAGCATTGCCTGCCAGGCCAGCTTGCTTTCGGAATTCATACCCATTTTTCCTGAAAGCCAGTTCAAGTCTTCTTTACCCCCGACTCTTTTTGCAAATTCTATCATCTTATTGATGACATTAGGACTCGGGTCGTCTGTAAAACCTTTTTTTCTTAATATTGTTAATGTTTCTGTCTCATCGATATAGCCAAGCCCGTCAACCGCTGTTTCCCTGACGATATCATTCTTACTATTTAGAGCTTCCAAAAAGAACGGCTTAAAAAGCTTTTCCGCCTTGGCCTTACATGCGCTGTCCTTTGCAACCAAAGCAGCCATAGCATTAAGCAATGCTCCCTGTAAAGTTTCATCCGGCTCGTCTTTTTGCCGGTTGTATCTTTCGACAAGCGAGCTGAGTTTTTTATCGACCTCTTCCGGTTTTAAACCATTACGTTCGAGCAGTTTTTTCATCACTCGAGCGCCGATTCGTGCTCTGTTGGTATCATTATCAAAAAGAAACACCTCCGCCTCATCGAGGGCCTGCTGTCTTATCTCCGGCGAAATCTTGAATGACGCCGACGGCGAAAGAGCGTAGAAACATACCCATCCGAGAGCATCCAGTAACTGCCCTCTGACCTGTTCGTCCGTTTCAACCTTAAGCTGAGCCATCAGAGGCGAAGCCGAATTCAGCGTCCGCATTAAAGCCAGCAATTCGGTGGTTTTAAGCCGAACAACTTTTTCCTGGTCCGAAATCAGATTCAACAGAATCGGCTCAAGTGCCTTGGGTAAATTGGGATTAGTGCCCTGCATCCATTGTGAAACCTGCTCCAAAGCCCATAATTTAACCGCGGCTTTGGGGCTTCCCAGATACTCAACCAGAAAGTTACCTCTTTCTGTGTCGTCATTCTTACTACGGTAAGTCTTATCCAACAATGCCAAATATGATTTTTGCCAGGAATCCAGTTCCGCCCTGAGCTGGCGCATCTGTGCTTCCTGGTTAATCAGCCAATCCCGCAGAAATGCATCTCTGCCCTTGAGGATAAGGTCCCTGATAATTACCTCCCGCATCTTGGGATTCGTACCGATAGGTATTCCTAACGAATGCAGTGCTTTTTCGGCTTCATCGGCCACCTGCCTTACCGGGTCATCCACGAGTCTTATGAGCCTTATCGTAGCGTTCATATCCGGACGAAGTGTCAATCGAAGTGTCAATGCACGTATTGCATTTATTCTTGTTTTGGCCGGCTTTTCAACATCTGTTACTATCTTGGCCAGTAATTCCTCTATCTCCTCATATTCAAAAATCAGGGTCGCCTCTGCGGCCAACTGCGCCTCTGTATCATTATCAGTGTCAAAAACACTCAATAAAGGTTGAATGAAGTCTATCTTATTTGGTACGGGTTCCTTCAATGACCTCGTTTGAATCAAAGCCTTACAAACTGCCATACGTGCAGCGCTGTTGCCGCCCTGACTTAGTACATCTTTAATCAGGAACTCTCTTACCTGCGGATTATCACTAAACAACAGGATGTTTGCCGCTTTGATACGTATCTGTTCGTTAGGAGCTTCGAGAAGGACATTTTTATTAATTTCAAACTGTTCATCGAGGGCTTTGGCTTGGCCGTCCCCGAGGGAGGATTCGGAAGTTGTTCCAATCGTATTGGGCGATATGACAGGTTTATCCTGGCCGGCTCCCTGGGGCCAGGCTCTGGTCTGCTGACATCCTACGATCAACAACAACATTATCAGAAATAACCTCTTTGTGCACATTAGAACCACCTTTAGAAGATTGCGACATTCCGGGTCCACCTTAAGGTGTCCCCAAGGTCTTACGCGATGCCCATTAGTCAATTTTCTTAAAATAATAATCCTGAAATCCATCCCGGTCAATCGATTCCTGGTTGTCTTCAGACAAGTTTCAAAATAATTTGTCAGGCTGCACAATTAATCCGTTCACAACTGGTTCACTGCCGGCCGTGCTACTCTGCGAAGTTGCGCTTCTGGCTTAGCCACCGCTTCCGTTCTCCGTCCCTTTGGGATAGCCAAGGATGAGTCATCACGGGCGCGGATGAAATTTCTTGTGAATACTTCTTAATCTTCCCTGGTCAACATGTGTATAAATCTGAGTTGTTGCAATATCCACATGACCAAGCATTTCCTGGACACTTCTTAAATCAGCACCGTTCGATAACAAATGTGTTGCAAAACAATGCCTTAATGTATGCACTGTCAAATTTCTTGGCATCCCTGCACGAACGGCATATTTCTTGACTAATCTCCAAACCTCAATACGACTTAAAGGCCGGCCTGTTCGAGAAAGTAACAGAAAATCTTCACTGAACGGTTTAGCAAGTCTCGGTCTTAAGTCTTTCAGGTACTCGATCGTAACCGCTATGGCGATTTTTCCTATCGGGATTACACGCTCTCGGTTACCTTTACCGAGGCAGCGAAGATATCCGATATCAAGATTTAGGTTCTTTTGTCTCATCTGCGACAGCTCGCTTGCGCGGGCCCCAGTGGCATAGAGCAATTCGAGCATTGCTTTATCACGAAGGTAGAAAGCCTCTTCGGGCCGTGGGGCGTTCAACAGATCGATGACCTGTTGCTCACTGCAAACACAGGGCAGTCGCTGCCAGAGTTTCGGACTTTCAAGAATTGAAGTAAAATCATCCTCAATCAGACCTGTAAGTTTGCCGAACCGCAGAAACATCCTGATAGCGGCCAGAGAGCGCTTTACCGATCCTTCGCTCATTTGATTATGAGCAAGTATTCGCATATAATCATGGATGAGAGAGGGCTTCAATTGTTGTATTTGGCTGATTCTCTGGTCTTTGCAGTATTCGAGTAAGCTTTTGAGGTCGCGGCCGTAGGCCAGGACCGTATTCTCGGACAGACCCGCCTCAATAGTAAGATAATCGAGGAAACTCTTGGCCGAATGTCCCAACGGCAATGAGAGTATTTTTTTACCAACAGATTGTGTTTGCACTGAGGGCATCAACTCTTTATATCGGCGTTGTGAACAGACAACCTTTAACTGCCATACATTATCATGCGACATATTATTTTTATTGAATCTGTTTTGCCTTTGTGGTAGGATTATTAATATACAGACCTTTTACAAGGAGGGCCTTATATATGAAAAGAGCGACTGCAACTTTATCAATTATCTTTATAGCTGCTATCCCGGTATTGGCAACTCCGCTTATTGAACAACAGGCAGATGCTTTTGTAACTGGTACAGCCGATCAGGGCGATGAGCCGGCGCTGAACCAATACTATGTCCCTTACATTAATCTCGTGGAGCCGAATGCCCCGGGCTATACGCTTCCAATCGATTTAGAAACTATCGAAAACTATTTTAATGTGAATTCGAATTTATTTTTTAGGCTGACGGAAGCTTCAACGCTGCTTGAACAAAATGGTTTTGTAATCATTGAATACGATTTTGGTTCGTTTGACCCGAACCGTGATGACATTGTCAAGCCTTACGAATATCTGCAAAACAGCAGGATCCCTTTGTTTGTTACAGCGGACACACTTCTGCACCTTTATCATATCCAGTTTGACGAAACCCTCAAAGAAGTGGAGGAAAGAGAATTTTGTACTGATATCCGCGACTTGACGGCTGCACTTCTGGTTGATGCACTGGCAATGTATGAAGAATATTCCGGAGATTTGAAAGAAGCGGCCGGGCGCAATGTGGCGTATCTGGCCGTAGCACAAAAGCTAATCGACCCGAATACCCCGATACCAGTACTGATATCCGGTATTGTTACGAACGAACTGGCAAAAATTGATGCCCACCAGGGCTACGATAACAGCGATATCTTTATATATGAGGAAGACTACTCCCAGTATGTGCCAAGGGGCCACTATACCCGAAGTGAGCAGCTCGAACGTTACTTCCGGACGTTAATGTGGTACGGGCGAATGGCATTTCTGCTCAAAGGCTCTGATAATTGGGGGCCGTTCGGCGAGGCACTTATCAGTATGGAAGATGCCAGGATACAAACCATGCAGGCTGTCCTTCTGGCAAAGTCAATCGATACTGTTCAGGTTGATCAGCGCAGCGGACGCCAGATTTGGGACCGGATGTACGCCGTGACGGCATTTTATGTCGGCCTGGCCGACGACCTGACTCCATATGAGTATCTCGAAGCATTGGATAAGGTCTTTGGCAGCAGCTTCGAGCCAACCGACCTGGAAGATGAGGATAATTTCTTTGCGTTGAAGGTAGAGTTGGCCCTTTTACGTTCCCCGGAAATCTACGGCGGCACCGGACAAATAATCATTCCTCCTGATTCTACTCCGGAAGCCCTTAACGAGGTACTCGAAAAAACAAAGGGTATGAGATTCATGGGCCAAAGGTTCATACCGGATTCGTATATGTTCCAGAATCTTGTCTTTCCAAAAGTTGGAGTTTATACAGGCAACTTTGCTCCGGAGCCGTTTACCTTGTTTCAAGGTTATAGAGATTACCCGCGCGGACTGGATGTTATGGCCATTTTAGGCTCGGACCGTGCCGGTGCGATTCTGGCAGAAGAAGGCGATACGGACTATGTTGATTATGACCGGCGATTCGATGAACTTAAAAGCCAGTTCGATGCTTTTAGCCTGTCTGACTGGAATCGAAATCTGTACTGGGGCTGGTTGTATTCGCTCCGGAGTTTAATAGAGGGATTCGGCGAAGGATATCCCAACTTTATGCGAACGCAGGCTTGGGAGAAGAAGGAACTCAATGCCGCTCTGGCATCCTGGACGCAGCTTAGACACGATACCATTCTTTATGCAAAGCAAAGTTACACACCGGCAAGAAGTAGTCTCCCTCCGGATATAACCGGTTATGTTGAGCCTGTGCCGGAATTCTACGGGCGGTTATTGGCTTTAACACAAATGACCAGAGAAGGTTTAAGCGATTATAACGCACTCTCAACTCAGGCGGCCCAAAGGCTGGAAAGCCTTGAGGGAATACTTGAGCGATTAATTACAATCGCCAATAAGGAGCTCACGAATCAGGCTCTGTCCGGAGATGACTATTCATATATCAGAAATTTCGGTACGACACTTGAAAACGCCGTCTTAGGTGTTGTCCCTGGGACTCCTTACGGAGAGCAAAGTGGAATCAAGACGACACTTGTGGCCGACGTTCATACGAACACTAATGAAGGTAAAGTCCTCGAGGAAGGCGTAGGTTATGTGGACCTGATTGTTGTGGCCTGCCCGACTCCGGACGGCTCGATTTTCCTCGCTGCAGGCCCCGTGCTGTCGTACTATGAGTTCAAGCATTCCATGAGCGACAGACTCACCGACGAAGCATGGCGTGTTCTTCTTGCTTCGCCCGACAAACCCGAAAGAGGCGTTTGGTTTGAGCCGTTTGTGCATTGATCTGATAATCGATTCACCCCGTGAGATAGGTTGGAAGCCGCCATCTCACGGGGTAAAAAAAGCAAATCGTTCTTGAGCTTCTCCGCCGCGGTGCATATAATTGGATTCTCTGATTTCAAATTTGAGATTTAAGATGGAAATTTATGATTAAGATTTGCAATCGTCATTT
>CAZMZR010000027.1:0-1210 GCA_964570855.1 uncultured Pirellulales bacterium | reverse complement strand
AGTACTTGTTTGCGGCGGAGCAGGATATATCGGCAGTAACATGACGGCCGTGCTGGCCGATGAGGGATTCGAGCCGATTGTTTTCGATAACCTCAGCAAAGGCCATAAATCGGCGATAGGAACCCTCAGACTTGTCGATGGAGATTTGGCCGATTACCGGCTGCTTGCCGAGACGCTCGAAAAATGCGACATAGAAGCTGTGATGCACTTTGCAGCGTTTATCGAAGTCGGTGAATCGGTCCGGGAACCTCTGAAATATTACCGGAATAATTTCTGTGCCGCACAAAATCTGCTCTCGGCGATGGAGGCGGTCGGCGTAAGGAAGTTTATTTTCAGCAGCACCGCGGCGGTTTACGGCGTCCCGAAAAAAATACCCATCACCGAGGATTCGCCCACCGAGCCGATAAATCCGTACGGCCAGTCGAAGCTGGCGGTCGAAAAAATGTGTCACGACCAGAGCCGGACGGGAAAACTCTCTTACGCATCGCTGAGATATTTCAACGCCTGCGGTGCCGGCAACAACGCCAGGCTCGGCGAAGACCACAGGCCCGAATCGCACCTGATTCCCCTGATAATACAGGCGGCGATGGGAAAACGCGGTGAAATCAAAATTTACGGGACTGATTACCCCACGCCGGACGGGACCTGCATCCGCGATTATATCCATATCGATGATTTGTGCCGGGCGCATCTGCTGGCCTTGAAAAAGCTGGACCAGAACCGAGAGATTATCTGCAACCTCGGCAACCAGAGAGGTCACTCGGTAAGGGAAGTCATAGAAACGGTCAAAAAGGTAAGCGGCAGGGATTTTAAGGTCGTCGAAACCGACCGCCGGCCGGGCGACGTGCCGATATTGACCGCCGATGCGACAAAGGCCAGAAACGAGCTTGGCTGGAAAATACAAAAGCCCGAGCTTGGCGAGATGGTCTCTACCGCATGGCAATGGCATAACGAACATCCGGACGGCTACCCGGATTAGGGACAAGCAGATGAACAATAAAGCGATTGATTTTCTCAAACAACATGATATGGCTCCCGAACAAATCGATATGGACGGTTGCTGCAGCATCTTTCTGGAGGATATGGAACGAGGACTCGCCGGTCGTGACAGTACCTCGGGCACAAGTACATTAGAGATGATTCCAACATATATCGAAACACAAAAGGATGTCCCCACTGATAAACAGGTTGTTGTGATGGACGCCGGGGG
>CAZMZR010000026.1:0-40714 GCA_964570855.1 uncultured Pirellulales bacterium | reverse complement strand
TTGCAGAATCCATGTCCGTGGAACGATTTTGCATGATCCTGCTGGCTGTTATGGCAGGCGTGGCCTTACTAATGGCCGTGGTCGGGCTCTATAGTATGATAGCCTATGCGGTCAACGAGCGTATCAATGAAATCGGTATCCGTATGGCTCTGGGTGCCCAAGCTGGTGACATCCTCAAGCTTATAACAAAACGTGGTTTAATCTTAACCTTCATCGGTCTCGCTGTCGGCATAGTCGGCGCATTTGCCCTGATGCGTTGTCTGTCCGGTATGCTATATCAAATCAGCGCGACCGATCCAGTGACATTTGTGATTGTTCCATTGATACTCTTAACCGTTGCTATGCTGGCTTGCATTATCCCGGCGAGACGGGCATCTCGTGTCGATCCTATGAAGATCTTAAGATATGAATAGTGAATTTCGAATAACGAATATTGAATGATTAATGAAGGAAAAAAATGAGTACTTTAATCAACGACATCAAATACGCCGTTCGACAACTACTTAAGAGCCCCGGCTTTACAACCATGGCGGTGTTGGTGCTTGCCCTGGGTATCGGGGTGAACACGGCGATATTTAGTGTAGTTGATGCAGTACTATTACGTCCCTTGCCTTTCCCGAGACCAGAACAATTAATACAGGTTAAAACCCATTGGATTAGCGATGATTCTGAGGGTACTATTTCCGGTCCGGATTACTGCGATTGGGCCGAGCAAAATTCGGTCTTCGAACATCAAAGCGCTGTGCAGTTCAATCGCAGGTTCAGTTTGACAGGTATGGATGATCCCATCGCTTTGAACGGCATTGGAGTTTCGACGAATTTTTTTAATACTCTGTGTGGTGGCAGGATGCTGCTGGGAAGAACATTCCTCCCGGAGGACTCCAAATTAGGGAACCATCGGGTGGTTGTTCTGAGCCATCCGCTCTGGCAAGACTTGTTCGGGGCTGATCAGGATGTAATCGGTAGAGAGATATCGATCGATCGAGAGTCCTGGATTATTATTGGCGTTGCCAAACCTTTAATGGGATTTATTGAAGAGTCTGCCCAGGTATTTGTTCCCCTTGTTCACGAACGCCTTAAGCGGGGAAATCGGGATAATCACTATCTGTCTAGCTTTGGACGTCTAAAGGATGGTGTCTCCATAGCTCAGGCACAGGCGGAAATGGATGTTATTGGTACAATTCTAGCCCAACAATATAGCCAGACAAATAGTGATAAAAGGATTAGAATCTATCCTCTGCACGAGATTCTCGTCAGAGATATCCGTCCGGCTCTTCTGGTAATGTACGGTGCTGTAGTTTTTGTGCTGTTGATCGCCTGCGTCAACGTATCGAGTATGTTGTTGGCCAAGGCTACGACACGTACTAAAGAGATGGCGCTGCGCAGTGCAATGGGGGCGTCGCGGCTACGAATCGTACGCCAAGTTATCACCGAGAGTTTCATTCTGGCACTTTGTGGAGGTACACTGGGGCTATTACTGGCCTTCTGGGGTTTAAAGGTTTTGCATCTTATTTCACCATATGCCCAGGGGAGTCAGATTCCGGGATATGAACGGATCGGTCTGAATTCTACTGTGTTAGGATTTACTGGAGTTTTATGTATATTGACAACCATGTGCTTTGGTCTTGTCCCGGCTTGGCAGAGTACGACTTTGAGGTTAAGTGAGGCTCTCAAGACCAGTGCCCACCAACTTTCTACAGGTTCATATCGTCATTGTTCATTGAATGCATTGGTTGTCGTACAAGTCTCTCTGGCCCTGATGCTCCTGATGGGGGCTTTTCTATTGATAAAAAGTTTCCATAAGCTAAATCGCACGAATCCCGGTTTTGATCCGTCTCAGGTCCTTGCTATACAACTGGAACTGCCTCATACTCCCCACTATAATGAAAATCGCAACCGGGCGGCATTTTGTAAACAGGTGGCTGAGCATCTATCCACACTGCCGTCTGTAGAAAGCGTCGGCGGCATTAACATCCATCCGTTGACGCCATTCAGCGCCAACTGCGGAATTCAGATCAATGGCATTTATCGCGGACCAGCTGAATATCGCATGGTAACCGCCGATTATTTCGAGTCCATGAAAATTCCTCTGATGCAAGGGCGTTATTTGGGATCTGCAGACAACGGAACAGGTAAGCAAGTAGCTATCGTTAACCAGGAATTCGTGCATCGATACTTTGAGGATAAAAATCCCATTGGCAAACGGATACGTTATCACGGAGTCACAAAAGAGATTGTAGGAGTGGTTGGTAATGTAAAACTCGAAACTTTACGTGCCGTGCATTCTGAACCGTTTATGTATGAACCGATCGACCAGGATAGTTGGCACAGGATAACTATCCTTGTTCGGACTTCCGGTGACCCGGTAGCATTAGCCGGTGCCGTACGCAGTAAGATATGGGAAATTGATCCGGACCAGCCGATCCTGCGTATAGAATCGATGAACCAGATTATCGGGGATTCTGTCTCTGTAGAACGTTTTCTCACAGTCTTGATTTCTGTGATGGCAGGCATAGCTATGGTTCTGGCGGTCGTGGGGATTTATGGTGTCATGGCCTTTGCCGTTAATGAACGAACTAATGAGATTGGTATCCGTCTTGCCCTCGGTGCTCAAAAGAGTGATATACTCATTTTAGTTGCGAGAAATGGTTTAATCTTGGCAATCATCAGCTTGGCCGCAGGCCTTGTCGGTGCATTGGCTTTAACACGATACATGTCGAGTATGCTTTATGAAATCAGTGCTATGGACCCGGTGACATTTGTAACCGTACCAATTCTGTTGCTAATCACAGCCATGATAGCCTGTTTTATTCCGGCACGGCGTGCAGCCAGGGTTCATCCGATGGAGGCGCTAAGATACGAATGATAAATGATTAACAATAAGTGATTATTTGATAAACATATTTTGGAGTACTCTTTCATGATAAAACTTAAAAACATTCAAAAGCGATATGATACAAAAGCGGGATTTATCTATGTCTTGCAACAAATTAACCTGGAAATCGAGGAAGGTGAGTTCGTCACTATCATGGGGCCGTCGGCTGCCGGAAAATCCACACTTCTCAATATTCTCGGCATGCTCGACCACGACTGGGAGGGCGAATATTATCTCGACGAAAACGCCGTGCACCAGTTTAAGCCGAAGCAGCGTATGGCTTTGAACCGGCAGTATGTCGGTTTTGTGTTTCAGGCATTCAATCTACTGGACAGTCTTACCGTGTATGAGAACCTGGATATCCCTTTGTCCTATCGTAATGTCAAGACCTCGGAAAGGGCGGCAATTGTCTGCGACACTCTGGATCGATTCGGCATTGTCGGCAAAAAGGACCTCTATCCCAGCCAACTCTCCGGCGGCCAGCAGCAATTAGTCGCAATTGCCCGTGCCGTTGTGGCCAGCCCGAAGCTGATTCTTGCCGATGAGCCGACGGGTAATCTGCATTCGTCGCAGGGCGAGGAAATTATGGAATTATTTAAAAAACTTAATAACGAAGGCACAACTATCATCCAGGTAACCCACAACGACAAATATGCCGCTTACGGCCGAAGAATCATCAAGCTCAAAGACGGCTGGATGGAAGGAGAAGTCACTCCGGAACAGTTACTGGGAAAGGTAAGCTAAATCATGGGAACCTTATGGCAAGACATAAAATACGGTTTTCGACAACTCGTCAAAAGTCCCGGCTTCACCACGATCGCCGTGCTCTCGCTTGCACTCGCGATTGGTGTGAACTCCGGCGTCTTCACGATCGTCAATGCGTTGTTTCTCCGGCCGCTGATTCCTGTGCGACCGGATGAGGTGGTGAATGTCACCACTGCACGGGCGGCAGCCGATCGCAGCTATCGGCCCTTCTCGTTTGCCGAGTTTTCGCTCCTACGCGAATCCCACGAGGTGTTTGCCGACGCCGCGGCGTTTCGATTTGCAGCGGTGGGTGTCGGTGCACATGCCAACGCGGAAATGCGGAGGAGATTTGGTTTCATCGTGTCGGATAACTATTTTTCCATGCTTGGGGCAGTGCCCGCTGTAGGCCGTTTCTTTTTGCCCGAGGAATCACGGCCCAATGCGAATATCCCCGTGGCCGTAGTAAGCCAAGCTCTGTGGGAACAGTTAGCCGACGGTCGGGACTGTACACCTCTGGAGGTGTCGCTCAACGGTGAGCCCTGGACTGTGGTGGGCGTGGCTCCTGAAGGATTTAATGGTGGCAATGCCGTGTTCGGGCCCGACATCTGGTTACCCCTGGGTATGGCCACGCGCGTCAACGAAGCCTTCGGTCAAGGACGCACTGACTGCGATTTGGCCGATCCTGCCAACTTTGCCTTGTTCGTGATCGCACGTCTGCAACCAGGATTGACACTGGAAACAGCTCAGAGCCGTATGCCGGCCCTGGCAGTACGCCTTTCGATGATGGCAACGGACGCTGCCGATGGACCTCGCACTTTGGAAATCGGAGTTCGCTCGCGTTTCAACATGTCTACAGAACCGACGTCAGACGGCCCGCTCCTTTTTTTTGGGTTGCTGCTACTCGGAATGGCGGGTGTGGTGCTGTTGGTGGCGTGTCTGAATCTCGCCAATATGTTCCTGGCCCGCAATGTCACGCGCTCCCAGGAACTGGCCGTACGCCTGGCATTGGGTGCATCCCGTGGGCGGGTGGTTCGCATCCTGATCAGCGAAGGCACGCTCATCGCCTTGATGGGTGCTGCCGCCGGGCTGCTGTTGAGTTTCGGGGGTAACACGCTCCTTCTCAATTCGCTGATGGGCAGTTCGAGCTTGTCGGCCTTGGGCTTTTCCCTGGTTGTGGATGCCACGCCCGATATCCGGGTTTTACTGGCGACACTTGCATTCTGCATGATCGCGACATTGGTTTTCGCCATGGGGCCGGCATGGCACACCACACGAGAAATCACCCGGGGAACCCTGGCTTTACACCGTTCGGTGCGCACTACGACGGACCGTTGGGGACACCTGTTTTCGGGGCGTCACTGTCTGTTGATGGCCCAACTGGCGCTCTCTCTGGCCCTGTTGTTTTGTGCGGGACTCTTCTTTCGGGCTGCGTATGATGCTGCCCAGCTCGATCCCGGTTTTACTTCGGAGGGGGATCTGGTCGCTGAGATCGACTACTCCCTGGTTGACCGTGACGATGCGAGCATACGGACCTCAATCGCCACCGTCATGGACAGGCTGCACGCGCTTCCCGCGGTGAGTCACGTGGCACTGGCCTCGCACCTTCCCTTCGGCCACATCACCAACAACCTCGATGTCTCAGCAGTTGATGAGCGTTCCAGTGAAGACCCTCGCCGAGCACGCGCCAGGATAGCCTCTGTTTCTGGGCATTACTTCGATACCCTGGGCATCAAGCTGCTGCGCGGCCGTGATTTCACTGACCTTCAATGGCGTCATCCCGAAGGGGCGCCGGTCGTTATCATCGATGAACGCCTGGCTGCAGCGCTCTTTCCAGGCGAAGATCCGGTGGGCAAACACCTTGAACGGTCCCGCGGTCCGCAGGACACCTCATCTGAGCCCATGGAAATCATCGGTGTCGTCTCGGCCCACTGGGACAAGGTGTTTGCTGATGGCCCGCCGCCGCGTTTATTCTTCCCACTCGCACAGCGATCCGCACAGCACCTGTTCATACATATACGCTGTGCGGACACGACTGCCTTGGCCTCAGGGGACTTGCGTCACCAGATAAGAACAGTATTGCACGCCCTTGATCCCGACATTCCACTGGTGGAATTGGCACCCTTCGCCACTATCCTGGATGGCAACCTGGAGTTGTGGTCCATGCGGTTTGTGTCCGCCTTGTTTGGCACCTTTGGTGTTATTGCTCTGGTGCTCGCGGTGGTGGGTGTTTACGGCGTGAAGGCTTTTGCCGTGGCCCGCCGCACGCGCGAGACCGGCATTCGCATGGCGCTCGGCGCCCAACCACGACAGGTGTTCGCCGTCTTCATTAAACAGGGCGCCGTGCAGATCGCCATTGGCTTGGGCGTCGGCTTACTGCTCTCGCTGGCCATCGGGCATCTGCTGGCCAGTATGCTTCTGCGAGTGTCCCCGAGTGATCTGGTCGTGCTTGCCGCCGCCGCGTTTCCGCTCGCTGTCGCTGCACTGCTGGCCTGCGTTATCCCGGCCCGCCGGGCCGCTAAAATCGATCCGATGGAGGCGTTGCGCTACGAATGATTAAAACAGAACACAGAAGGAATTATAAATAATGACAATCTGGCAGGATATCAAATATGCTTTTCGACAACTTCGGAAGAGTCCCGGCTTTACGGTGATTGCAGTGCTTACTTTGGCCTTGGGTATTGGAGCCAACACGGCCTTATTCAGCTTGATTCAGGCAGTTTTATTGAGTCCTTTGCCCTTTGATGACCCGGAACGCCTGGTGATGGTGCAAAAATCCTTTATAGGCCGTGGTCCGGCAGGGACGTGTTCAGGCCCGGATTATCTCGACTGGGCCAAGCAGAATACAGTGTTCGATGGACTTGCCGCCCTTGATATCGGGTATCGCCTGAATTTAACGGGCCAGGGAGAACCGGTGGCCCTTACCGGGGCACGAGTCAGCACGAATTTCTTTGAAACAATCGGTGCACGCGTTGCTCTGGGTCGTGGATTTCGCAGTGACGAATACGAGAGTGACAAACAACACGTAGTGGTGCTGGGTGACATGTTATGGCACGACCGTTTTGGTGCGGATCCTGATATCGTCGGTAAGACTGTCACCCTCGATAGCACTCCCTGCATCGTTATCGGCGTGGCGGCTCCACTGATGGGATTTATTGAGGAGATGATCCAACTCTATATCCCGCTGCCCATCGATGAACTCCGCCGAAATCGCGGCAGCCACTATCTGGATGTGATTGGTCGATTGAAACCTGACGTGTCTATCCAGGAAGCGCAGGCCCAAATGAATGTGATATGCGCACAGATTGAGCAGCAACATCCCCAAACCAATAAAGACAAAAGAACCCGTTTGGACTCTCTACATACCGAGTTGATTGAAGGCATCCAGACCGCGTTTCTGGTATTGTATGGCGCCGTTGGATTCCTTTTGTTGATCGCCTGTGTCAATGTATCGAATTTACTCCTTGCCAAGACAGGGGTACGCATCAGGGAAATAGCCGTTCGCGGTGCCTTGGGAGCCGGGCGCTGGCGTATCTTTAGACAAATGCTGACCGAAAACCTGCTTCTGGCTCTACTCGGCGGCGTCTTCGGACTGCTTCTGGGCTTTTGGGGATTGAACGGTTTAAAACTCATTGCTCCGGCTGTATCACCCGACACCGGCGGCAGCATTCCTGGATTTGATGAAATCAGTCTCAATCCTATAGTGTTGGGATTTACCGTGCTGGTATCACTGATCAGTGGTTTGTTGTTTGGCATGGTCCCGGCCTGGCACAGCTGTCGTTTCCAAATCATCGAGACATTAAAACAGGGTGGGCGCTCCCTGTCGCAAGGACGTTCGCATCATCGCGCACTCAATATGCTGGTTGGCACCCAAGTTGCCCTAGCCCTAATTCTCTTGACCGGAGCCGGTCTGTTGATTAGGAGCTTCTTCCGATTGCAGCAGGTCCATCCCGGATTTGTGGCCGATCGAGTCCTGGCCGTCACCCTGGAACGACCTGATACTGAAAAGAACCGCAGCCTGAGTGAACGGGTTGCTTTTTACGAACAGGTTATTGATCGTATCAGTGCCTTACCTGGAGTAGAGTTTGCCAGTGCCATCAGTAGGCATCCTATTACGTCCAACACAAATGATTACAATTTTGATATCAAGGGACGAACTTTTCCAGTAAATCAAACACCCAATGCAGAATATCGCCAAATCACACCCGACTATTTTAAATGTATGAAAATCCCTCTAATCAAGGGTCGCATGTTTAACCGTGAAGATCGCGGCAACGGGCAACACGTTATTATAGTAAGTCAGGAATTGGTGCGACGATATTTCCAGGACACAGATCCCATCGGTCAGGTCCTCCGGTTTAACGACCAAGACAAAGAAGTCGTCGGTGTAGTCGGCAATGTAAAACAGACCAGTCTGAATAGCAATCGTGTGCGTGCTTTCATGTACGAACCCGTCACCCAGAATTGCCAGCGGGGTATGAGCCTCATGATCTGCACGACCGGTAATCCTGTAACCCTGATCCGGGCTATATATCAACAGGTCTGGGACATGGACCCCACCCAGCCCATCCTGCGTGCAGCTTCAATGGAAAGCATCATAGCCAATTCCATGTCAGTAGAACGATTTTGCATGATCCTGCTGGTCGTTATGGCCGGCGTGGCCCTGCTTATGGCCGTGGCGGGCCTATACAGTGTCATGACCTTTGCCGTCCACGAACGTATAAATGAAATCGGCATCCGTATGGCCCTGGGAGCCCAGAAGGGCGACATTCTCAAACTTATAACAAAACGTGGTTTAATCTTAACCTTCATCGGTCTCGCTGTCGGCATAGTCGGCGCATTTGCCCTGATGCGTTGTCTGTCCGGTATGCTATATCAAATCAGCGCGACCGATCCAGTGACATTTGTGATTGTTCCATTGATACTCTTAACCGTTGCTATGCTGGCTTGCATTATCCCGGCGAGACGGGCATCTCGTGTCGATCCTATGAAGATATTAAGATATGAATAGTGAATTTCGAACAACGAATAACAAAGAATGAATGAAGTGAGAAAATGAGTACTCTAATTAACGACATTAAATACGCTTTTCGGCAATTGGGTAAGAATCCGGGTTTCACTACTGTGGCTGTACTGACGCTGGCGATTGGAATCAGTGCGAACATAACTATGTTCAGCGTGGTCAATGCAGTTTTACTGCGGCCACTGCCGTTTAAGGATGCGGATCGCCTGGTCGTTGTCCAGCAGGGTACGCAACCCACCTTTTCCTATCCTGATTTTTTGGACTGGAGAGAACAAAATCAAATATTTGAGGATTTTGCGGCTTATTCTCCGGCCCTATTCGAGCTGGTTGAGCGTGACGGTGCCCGCAAGATTGAGGGTGCAGAAGTCAGCGGCGATTTTTTTCCCATGCTCAAAATATCTGCCTATTTGGGAAGGATAATCACAAAGGCGGACGAACAGCAAAATACCGGGCCTGTTGCTATTATAAGTTATGATTTCTGGCACAGCCACTTTGGGCAAGACAAAGAGATTTTAGGTAGAGCGATCACGTTAGAAGATAATATCTATACAATCGTTGGAGTACTCCCCCGCGGCTTTTACTATCCCGAATCTATTAGTAATGCTCAGATATGGACCGTCCTGAATCCTTCAGGGGACCAATTGACCAACAGAGGCTTTTATTGGCTTCGAGCGGCGGGACGTCTTAAGGCGGGTCTCTCAATAGAACAGGCTGTATTTTTAATGAAAGAAAAACACAAACAAACGGCTCAGGCACCCGGATCAGACGATAGTGAAATATCAATGGTTGGCCTGCGTGATACGGTAGTGAGCAGTGTACGAACCACCTTATGGGTACTTTCTGTGATTGTGGGATTCATCCTTCTAATCGTGTGCGCGAATGTAGTTAACTTATGTCTTGCCAAGGCCTCGTCAAGAAATAAGGAAATGGCTGTTCGCAGTGCCCTCGGCGCTAATAAGCTGCGTCTGTTTCGCCAATTCACTACAGAAAGTATTTTGTTGTCGCTGATCGGCGGCGTCACGGGTTTGATTATCTCTGTCTGGACGCTAGCTGTCTTCAAAGTTAAGATTGCCGACATTGTCCCTATGGCAGGCTCAATACATATCGATCCGCAGGAACTTATTTTCGGTTTGGGCGTTTCCTTATTGGTCGGGATATTTCTCGGCATTACCTCCTTCTGGCATATACAGAGGTCTCGCCCGGCAAATGTCCTGACAGAATCACGGGGCTCATCAGGACGCCACGCCAGGCTCTCCAACATGATGATTGCCGCCCAGATTGCTATAGCATTGGTTTTATCCAGCGGTATGGTTTTGATGATTCGCAGTATGTTGCGGCTTTCCTCCGCGGATGTTGGGTTCAATCGCGAAAACCTGGTGACCTTTATGATCGGAACGAGGGAAAAAGATGCAACGCAACGCTATCAACTCAGCCGGGAATTACTGGAACGACTGAGTGTCCTACCTTATGTCAAAGGCGTATCCACAGATTCATCTATGCCTTGTTTTCCCGGGATGATCACCTCCAATGTCACCACTGAGGGATATATGCCTCCCGATGAAAAGCCCATTAGTGCCACTTATCACAGCGTTAGCGCCGATTACTTCAGGACGCTGCAAATACCTATCCTGAAGGGGCGCGGTTTCTCGCCTCAAGAGTGCCAGAAGCAGGAAGCGGTCGTCGTCGTAAACGAAAGTCTGGCCCGTTTGTTTTGGCCGGAGCAGGATCCCATCGGAAGACAGTTGAGTTTTTTCGGGCAGCAGAACAGGGTGATCGGTGTTACGGCTGATATGATTCAGGGCAATATTAAGATGGATAAGCCCAGCCATTTGTTTTTCCCATTTGATAGGTACCCGATGATTACGCGTTTTTTTGGGCTTTTTGTTGGTTGTAATTTAAATGTTGTAGTTCGAACAGCCTCCGGTCCAGGGCCTGTTATCGAGCAGGCCAGGGCCATACTTAAAGATATTGATTCGACACTACCGCTCTACAATGTCAGTACCTTTAAAGCAGAAATGGACAAATGTATCAGTCAGGAGCGATTCACGACTGCCTTTTTGACGGTCTTTGCCTGCATTGCACTACTGCTCATCGTCATCGGCATCTACGGTGTGGTCTCCTATGCCGTAGCCCGGCAAACCCGAGACATTGGTATTCGCATGGCATTGGGCGCACAAAAGACAAGTATTCTGGCCATGGTACTCAAACATGGCCTGCTGTTGCTGGCCATTGGCTTGGTCATCGGCATCGCCGGTTCGATTGGCCTGACACGGTTTTTGGCCGGCTATTTGTATGAAGTCAGTACCACCGATCCTGTGACCTTCGTCCTGGCCCCGATAATAATTACCATTGTTTCGATGTTGGCCTGCTATATCCCGGCTCGTCGGGCGGCCAGGACCAATCCGATGGAAACGTTGCGCTACGAGTAAAAAAATCGTGGCAATTGATAATTTTTGTATTTAATTCATTAGGAGAACAAACAGATGAAAAAACAAAAGACCATTATCATTGTTCTATTTGTGTCGATGGGTTTCTGTTCTGCCTCAGCACAGGATATCACTGCAACAGAACGCAGTGAAATAATCGACAATGTCGTTGACCAATTGGTCAATCGCTATGTTGATCCGAATCTTGGGCAGAAAGCGGCTCAGACCATCGTGCAAAAAAAGGAGAAACAAGCCTATGACGCTCTTGAGACGACGGCTTTGTTGATGAAGGCCTTGATTGCGGACATGCATGAAGCCACCGGTGATAAACAATTGCAGTTGAATAACCAGTCGGTGGCCGGTTTTGGACCGATACCCTCCTATATCACGATCAAGGCTCCTGACGGGACCAAACTGGATGATAAACAACAAAAGAAAATCATGCAGCAGATGCTCAAACTCATGAACTACGGATTGATAAACGCCAAGGTTCAGGAAGGTAATATCGGCTATCTGGACATCCGCGAGTTTATTTCACCCGAAATGGTGCCTGAAATAAACAAGGCGATCGATAAGACCATGCAATCCTTTAAGGATTGTTCGGCAATAATTCTTGATTTGAGATCCTGCTTCTGCGACTTCGGTGGGTCGCCTGAGACTGTGATGTATATGATTAGTTACTTGTTTGGTGGAGAAGAATCGGTGCTGCTCTATGAATTATACAATCGTGAAGAAAAGAAAATAAATGAGTTTCGTACCCGCACCGATGTTACCGGGAAGCGCATGCCGGACGTGCCGGTTTATATCCTGACCAGTTCCAAAACTTTTTCCAGCGGCGAGATGTTTGCATACGGCCTGCAAAAAATCGGCAGAGCCAAGATTGTTGGTGAAGCCTCAGCCGGTGCAGCCCACCAAACGGATAATGTTGGTATCGGCCAGGATGTCATGATGGTTGTACCCATCAATAGGGTTGCACATGTAAAGACCAAAACAGATTGGGAAGGAACAGGTGTGATTCCGGATATTCCTACCAAGGCCGATGAGGCATCAAATGTGGCCCAAGACCTGATACGGGATAAAATGAAGTAATGCTATCAGTACTTTTCAGTTTTAAAGAGGAGGCATTGCAGAAAAAAAAGAAGCTGACAGCTTAAAAAGGACGAATGCAATGAGTACTTTTATAAATGATCTTAAATACGCAATTCGCCAACTTCGAAAGAGACCTGGCTTTGCCGTGGCGGCCATCCTGACGTTGGCCCTGGGCATTGGCGCCAACACAGCGATTTTCAGCGTGGTCAATTCCATTTTACTGCGTCCCTTGCCCTATAATGATTCGGATAGGCTGGTTATGCTCTGGTCCACCCAGGTGCAGGAAGGCAGGCGAGGACATCCGTCTCCGCTTGATTTTGTCTCGTGGCGCCTGGAGAGAGATTCGTTTGAATCGATGGGCGCTGTGCGTCCGAGATCTTTGAATATGACAGGGCAAGGTGAGCCGGTCGAACTTAGAGCCGGACAGATTTCCCAGAGCTTTGTAGAAACCTTGGGATTGGTCCCCCGGATAGGGAGAACTTTCGATGAAGACGAGTATCAGCCGGGTGCAGGACGTGTTGTGCTGCTGAGTTATAATCTTTGGCGAGATCGTTTCAACTCAGATCCCGATATAATCGGACTCAGCGTTCGTCTTGGTGATGAGTCCTTCACTGTTGTAGGTGTCTTACCCGATGTTCGACAGTACCCTGTAGATGATATCGTGGTCTGGACGCCGCTGGAATTGAACGAATCGCAACCGGATGACCGCCACTTCCTGTTCGTTGTAGGAAAGCTCAAAAACAATAAAAGCATCACCGAGGCACAAGCCGGGATTACAGGCATTGCAGCGCGGTTGGAGAAGCAGTTCCCTCAATCCCATACCGGTTATGGCGTTGAAGTGGTTCCTATGCGTGAAAGCTTCATTGGACCGATACGACCCGTGTTGGTTGTTTTGTTCGGAGCGGTCGTTTTTGTTCTACTTTTAGCCTGTGCTAATGTGGCAAATCTTCTTCTGGCTCGTGCAGGTACACGAAAAAGAGAACTGGGTGTACGCCTGGCGCTGGGTGCAACTCGGTGGCGGCTCACTCGTCAGATGCTGGCGGAAAGCCTTTTGCTGGCACTGGCCGGCGGTGTCTTGGGCGTGGTGCTTTCTAGTGGGGGTGTGAGATTCCTCCTGGCGAATATTCCACCCGATCTACCTTTACCTTCATTCATTAAAGATATTGGAATCGACTGGCGTGTGCTCGGCTTTACCATTTTGCTGTCAATGGTGACAGGTATCATCTTTGGAATCCTTCCAGCGCTGCGAGCTTCCGGCGTGAATCCGAATTCAGCCCTAAAAGAGGGAGAGCAGACTACTACGGTCGGTTTCGAACAGAGCCGTTTACGTAACACGCTGATTGTTGCGGAACTCGCTCTGACAATGATTTTACTTATCACCGCTGGCTTGCTGATGAAGAATTTCATACAGTTGCAGCATACCGATCCCGGACTGAAAAGCGACAATGTTCTGGTTATGAATATTTCCCTGCCTGCGGCCAAGTACCGCGAACATTATCAGAGAACTGCGTTCTACAGGGAAACTCTGGAACGTGTGCGTGTGCTGCCGGGAGTGCGCCATGCTGGAATAATCAACAATTTACCGTTTCGAGGCTGGACAGGTTTCAACTTCACTATCGAAGGACGTTCGGCACCGGCACCGGGACAAGTCCCAGAAGCCAACGAACGTGTTGTCAGCTCTGATTACTTCCAGGCGATGGGAATTCCCTTGCAGAAAGGCAGGGCGTTCACCAATGGTGAAGGGCCGGACACCATGCCGATCGTCATGGTAAATTATGCCTTGGTTCAGCGTTATTTCCCGAATGAGGATCCAATCGGGCAGCGTATCAGACCGGGTGGACCGGATTCCGGGGCTCTCTGGTATATAATCGTGGGAGTTGTAGGCGATGTGCGTCACTTCGGTCTCGACAGACGGCCGCAGTCGGAGATATACAAACTCAGCACACAAGACCCGTGGCTCGGTATGACACTGGTTGTACGGACCGAATCAGATCCTCTTGCTATAGCAGCCTCTGTCAAACAACAGATATGGTCGGTGGACCCGGATCAGCCGATTTCTGGTGTTGCAGATATGGCGCAGGTTCTGTCTGATTCTTTTTGGCAGGCACGTGTCCTGACATATATCCAGGGCGTGTTTGGGACCATCGCCTTGCTCATGGCGTCGGTTGGAATCTATGGAGTCATCTCGCAATTAGTAACTCTCCGTACGCATGAATTTGGAGTACACATAGCCCTGGGTGCGCAACGGATTAATATTCTTATATTGGTATTGAGGCAGGGATTGAAACTAATTCTTATCGGCGCCGGCCTCGGCCTTGTCGGTGCAATCGCGTTGACCCGATTTCTGGCCGCTATGTTGCATAATATCAGCCCCACGGATCCTGTTGTGTTTGCCACCGTTGCCGTGTTTCTGGCAGGAGTAGCCCTGCTGGCCTGCTGGATTCCCGCCCGCCGAGCGGCCAAGACCGATCCGATGGAGGCGTTAAGATATGAGTAAATAAAATATAGCAATCATAATAAAGTAATAATAATGTGTTATTGCGAGGTCCAATGGGCCGTTAGATTAATAGGAGTATTAATATGACTAAAACAAACGAAATATTGATTAACGTGGAAGACCTTCATAAGGTTTTTGTCACCGAGGAGGTGGAAACACATGCCCTATCCGGCGTTCATTTGAAGATCCGAAAGGGGGAATACATTGCCATAGCAGGCCCATCGGGTTGTGGTAAATCCACTTTGCTCTCTATTCTGGGTCTTCTTGATTCACCAACGGAAGGCAACTATCTGCTAAACAATAATCATGTTGCCGACCTGTCTGCATCGCAAAGGGCGCGTATTCGTAACCGGGAAGTGGGTTTTATCTTCCAGAGCTTTAACCTGATTGGGGACCTGACGGTTTACGAGAACGTGGAGCTGCCTCTGACATATCAGAAAATGCCAAGGGCGCAGCGCAAAGAACGTGTTCAAGCCGCTCTGGAAAAAGTCTCCATGGCACACCGCATGAAACACTATCCCAGCCAGCTATCCGGCGGTCAGCAGCAGCGTGTAGCTGTAGCGCGAGCTATTGTCACGGAACCATCCATTCTTTTAGCCGATGAGCCGACCGGTAACCTGGATTCGGCCAATGGCGATATCGTTATGGAAATGCTTTCGGACCTACATAAAGCAGGTTCGACCATCTGTATGGTGACACACGATCCCCGTTATGCCCAATATGCACAACGTTCTATTCACTTGTTCGATGGACGTGTGGTTGAAGATGAACAGAAAGCCCGAAAAGAGCAGGAAACTGCAGAGCTAAGGCAAAGCGGTTTTGAGGTGTCATAATGATTTCTCTCTGGAGCGATATAAAATACGCGTTCCGACAGTTGTTGAAGAATCCCGGTTTCACGGCTGTGGCCGTGATTTCACTGGCCTTGGCCATCGGTGCCAACACGGCGGTTTTTAGTTTATATAATGCATCCATGATTAAGCCTCTTCCAGTGCGCCAGCCGCACCGGTTACGCGTGCTTAACTGGGCAGGTGACATCAATGCCCATTTTACTTATTGTCGGGTTTTCAGCTATCCCGATCGGGAAGGCACCGGTAATGTGGTTTCCTATCCACTCTATAATGAACTGCGTGACCATGTGGCTGATATAGGGGAGTTGTTTGCCTTCTCGGAATTTGGTCGATTCGATCCGTTTACAGTTGTCACGGATAAAGAAGCATTCACAGCCCATGGTTTGATTGTTTCCGGCAATTTTTTCGAAGGATTGGGCATAACGACCCAAATAGGCCGGCCAATTATACCTGCCAATGACACACTATCGGCTGAACCGGTTGCCGTGATATCACACGATGTATGGCAGCGGCACTTTAATGGTAGTCACGATGTAATCGGTCGAACAGTACTTCTAAATCAAAACAACTTCACCATTATTGGGGTACTTCCAGAAGGATTCCTCGGGCCTGTCGGTAGCATTCGGTGCGATTTTTATGTACCCATGTCCGTCCAGGGTTTGGTTCGTCCGGATTGTCCCTTGACTGCTTCTGGGATCTGGTGGGTACAGGTCATGGCCCGCTTGTTACCGGGAGTAAGTGATAAGCAGTTTGGTGATTCCCTAAGTACCTTATTTGGACAGGTTGTTACAGACGAGGGTTTATGCAACTCCGATGTACCGGCACGTATCATCGTCGAAGACGGCAGTAGGGGGCCTTTGGGGCCAAGGAGCGATTTTATGAACCAGTCGCTGTTGGTCGTGATGGGAATAGCAGGGATCGTACTACTGGCCGCCTGTGCCAACATGGCTTCCCTCTTGCTGGCACGTGGTGCTGCGAAACAGCATGAATCGGCCGTTCGTGCCGCTCTTGGTGCAGGTGCATGGCGTCTGGTTCGTCAGGGATTGATGGAAAGCCTTCTGATTGCTTTGGCCGGTGCGGCCGGTGGGCTTATGTTAGCCGTTTGGGGACAACGGATTCTCTTTAACATGTTCTGGTCGTCGCATGCGGTATTCGATTTAAGCCTGGATGTCACTGTCCTTGGATTTACCTTGTTGATCTGTATCGGATCGGCGTTGTTGTCTGGCTTGTTGCCTGCCTGGCGTCATAGCCGCGTCAATCCAATAGTCTCACTCAAGGAACGCTCGTCGAGCGCATTGTCGCGCATGCGATTGGGCAAATGGATGGTCACGGTGCAAACCGCCATCGCACTGGTACTGCTGGTTGGGGCGGGACTGTTTATACGCACACTTATAAATCTCTACCATGTGGACACTGGTTTCAAAACCGAGAATCTGCTGGTGTTCAGCCTTGACGGTCGCAAGGCCAATCTCAAAGACCAACAATTAGTGGATTTTTATGAACAGGTGCGTTCGGCTGTTGCTGCACTACCGGGCGTACAAAATGCGGCCCACTCCAATATAGTCATGCTGAGTGGCTGGATGAATAATAGCCAGGCAAAAGTCCCCGGACGAGCAGCAGGCGATAGAATGCCGATTTTGGGATTATCTGTCAGTGACTCATACTTATTAACGATGGATATTTCATTGTTATTGGGTCGTGACTTTTCCGTCATGGATAACGAGGCAGGGCAGCCGGTTATTCTGGTCAATGAAACACTGGCCCGTACCGCATTTCCGGGACAAAATCCTATCGGCCGAACCTTAACTATCGGCCGTGAATATAATATCGTAGGTGTCTTTGAAGACATAAAATATGTCTCACTCCAAAAAGCTGCAGAGCCTACCGTATTCTATTCCTATCGCCAGCAACAAGGAAATCCGGGTAAGGTCTTTTACGAAGTGCGAACCGGATCTAATCCTATGGCCACAGCTCCTGTCATACGCCAAATCATAGCCGATATTAATCCAAATGTCCCCATGACCGACATAAAAACACAGGCCATCCAGCTCGATGAATCCATTACCGAGCAACGGTGCTTTGCAGTCTTGACGATTATTCCTGCATTGTTAGCGGTTTTATTATCCTGTATCGGTTTGTTCGGTCTGGTGGCATACCATACAGCGCAAAGAACCGCTGAGATTGGTATTCGCATGGCCCTTGGTGCACGACCCTGGGATGTAGGTTTTTCCGTCATGCGTAGCGCAATATTGCTTATCCTTATCGGGGCAGCGATTGGTATCCCTCTGGTGCTGGCGACGTCACGGTTTGTCCGAAGCTATCTTTTTGGCATAGAGCCTTATGATCTACTTTCCATATGTGGAGCAATAATTTTACTGATTCTTGTCTCCCTTGTGGCCGTTTGGTTTCCCGCTAGAAGGGCGGCTAAAATCGATCCGATTGAGGCACTCAGGTATGAATAAAAAATATAGAATACAGAACACAGAATATAGAATACAGTAAGGAATTATAAATTATGACAATCTGGCATGACATCAAATACGGCATACGCATGCTGCTAAAAAATCCCGGCTTCACGCTCATTGTCGTACTGACTCTGGCCTTGGGTATCGGAGCCAACACGTCCATGTTCAGCGTCGTCAATACGGTTCTTCTAAATCCCTTTCCGTACCCGGATTCGGATCGTTTGGTGAGGGTATTTACTGAGCCGACACATAAAAGATTTCGTACCCCTTTATCCATTCCTGATCTCCTGGATTGGCAGAAACAGAGTCAATCCTTCGAATCTCTGGGATTGGTGAATTATGTTCCTTTAACTGTTTTGCTTGGGGAAAGGGCTCCCCGAGTAAAAATGTTGAAAGCCTCCTCAACGTTGTTTTCTGCATTGGACGTTAAACCTGTTTTAGGGCGGATATTTACCGCTGAAGAGGACAGGCCCAATGGTGACTTGACATTACTTTTGTCGTACGATTTATGGCAAAGTCGATTTGCGGCCGATCCGAACATCATAGGTCGTCAAATCGCGGTAGCCAATGACTTCATAGAGGGCAGCCCTGCTCATTGTACGGTGATCGGCGTTCTGCCGGCGGACTTCCACCCGGCTTTTTGTGAAGGCTTTGAGGGGACCCAATGTTGGTTGTCTTTTAGCATAATCAAGGATCGATTTACCCAGCCAAACAGTCATATAGGAACGGTTGTGGCGAAACTGAAACCGGGCGTTACGGTGTCCCAGGCCCAAGCGGAGATGGAGGGGATTGCCACACACATGGCGACTCAATATGGAGGCAAAGATGAGGGTGTTCGTATTGTCTCGTTGCGCGATGATCTGGTTAAGGATGTTGATACAACCGTGTGGATTCTTTTCGCCGCGGTGGGATGTCTGTTGATGATCGTGTGTGTCAATGTCGCGAATCTATTATTGACCAAGAGTTCGAGCCGAGACAGAGAGATAGCTGTCCGTGCTGCCTTAGGCGCTGGAAAATGGCGACTCGTGCAGCAGGTGTTTATCGAGTCGTTACTGTTGGTGATCTTGGGAGGGACATTAGGGATTTTTCTGGCTTTTGGGGCAAACCAACTGTTGTTCGCCTGGCTGGGTGACCATATTCCCTGGATGGTCGAGCTTGCACTGGACGGTCGGGTTCTGGCCTTTACGGCTTTGGCCTGTTTGCTGTCCTGCGTGCTGTTTAGTTTGGCGCCGACGATTCGCTTGCTGGGTTGCGAAGTCCTGCCTGTCCTTCAGAACAGTGCGGGACGATCCACGAGTTCCCGTTATCGAGTCCTTCAGGATGCCCTGGTGGTGATCCAGATTGCCATGGCCTTGGTGCTATTGGTGGGAGCGGGTTTGCTTGGACGAAGTCTTGTTTCATTGATGCGAACCGATCTTGGTATGAAGCCGGAGAACGTTCTGACCTTTCACGTTTCATTACAGGGTGAGCAGTTCCAAGAGGATCGGGCACGCAGTGAATTCCTGAATCGTATGGAATCTGAACTGCAAGGGCTCCCGGGAGTGCGTGCGGTTGGATCAAACAGTCTTTTTTCCTTTACTCAGTCAAGGCATCTTTTAGACTTCTTCGTAAAAGACGGCCTGCCAACTCAACCGGATATCCCATCTGTTGCGCTTTCTGAGCTTGTTTCTTCAGGTTATTTCCAGGCTGTCGGCGCCAAACTTGTGATGGGACGTTTTTTTAATGATCGTGATGCGCTGGCAACAGAGGGAAAGGTGATTATTAATGAAACCATGGCGAGGCGATTTTGGCCTGACCAGAACCCGTTGGGAACACGCATTGCTCCGGATATAACATATGGTGACAGTCCTTCTTGTGAAATTGTCGGTATTGTTGCGGATGCCAAGCAGCAGACGATTCAGAGTGAAACTGAGCCGGAAATATCGATCCTGAATGCACAGTTACCACCCTTTGGGGCGATGTTTACCGTAAAAACTGATGTTGACCCTCTGAGTCAGGTCAAGGCCATCAGAGAACTTGTGGCGAACCTGGACAAAACGATCTCGATTGAAGACGTTCGTACCTTGCAGCAACGCATTAATGATACCATTTGGCGTGAGCGGTTTTCGCTGCTGCTCAACGGGTTTTTCTCCGTAACGGCTTTGTTACTGGCTTCGCTGGGTGTGTATGGCGTGATGGCCTACGCAGTAAATTTGCGTCAGCAGGAGATCGGTATCCGCATCGCTGTGGGCGCTCAACGCGGCAATGTGCTTGTCTTGATTCTTAAAAGGGGGTGCCTGCTGGCCGGCATAGGTATTGCCATCGGTATCTTTGGGGCATTGGCTGTTACCCGGATTATAGATTTCATGCTTTACCAGGTGAAGCCCCTTGATCCGGTGACCTTTGCCGCGGTTCCGTTGTTGTTGCTGGCAATTACCTTGCTAGCCTGCTATGTCCCGGCCCGCCGGGCGGCTAAAATCGACCCTATGGAGGCATTGAGATATGAGTAAGATTAAAAACAAAGCAAACCGACGATATAGAAGATGGTTATCCTGGAAAGACTTAGTATGTCATCAAACAGTAATAACAATCATTCTTCTTACTGAGGGATGCGCTGTTTCTAATTCCGATAAGGATATAGCAGGCCAAAGCCTTAGAACCGGACTCGACAGGATTGATACAGTTCAGCTCGCTGGCCATTCCATATCACCGCCTGTTACTGTCGAACAGGCCACCGAGCAAATAACTCAACAGGTCGAAGAACCGAATGAGGTACGCGAGAGAATATCATTATCTATCGAGCAGGTGCGTGCGGCCGTCCTTGCGAATAACCTGGACCTGAATGTCGAACTGGTAAATCCATCGATGGCACAACGGACGCTCGAAGAAGAGGAGGCCAAGTTCGAATCCACCATCTTTGGCTCCACATATTATCAGAGAGCTGAGACGGTCGGCACAGGTACTGTATCAAGGGAACAGAGCGGCGAATTGGGTATTGAAAAGCCCTTACCAACCGGCGGAGAAATTCAAATAGGTTTGCCGTTAAGCGAAGACTATTCATCCGGCGGTCTTGCTGAAGCGGCGGTCAGTGTTTCTTATGTCCAGTCTCTGTTGCGCGGGGCGGGTACACGTGTGAATACACAGTCGATTCGCATCGCAGCTCATCAATGGAACATGACTAGCGCAAGAACAAAACTCACAGCTATTTACCTTCTTGCGAACGCCGATGTTGCTTATTGGCGTTTATATTCCGCTCACAAGGAGCTTGAAGTACGCCGGGAGCAGTACAAGCTGGCTCAGGATCAGCTCACACATGCAAAAAAGAAAGTCGCTGCGGGTTCCGCCGCGAGAATAGAGATCGTGCGTGCCGAAGCGGGTTTAGCCAGCAGACTTGAGTCTGTGATTAACGCTGAAACTGCCGTAAGGAGCAGGCAACGGGATCTTCTGAGTATGATGAACCGGGAAGACATACCGTTGGAGGCAGATGTGGACATAGTAATGGAGACAGAGCCGAATCCGTTTGGTCTGGAGCTGGATGAAAAACAACTTACCGAGCAGGCCCTGGCAAATCGAATGGAAATGATTGAATTGGAACAACTTTTAACTATTGACGATCTTAATATTGAGCTGAAGCGCAATTCAATCCTGCCGGACCTGACCCTTAGCTATACATATACGGCAAGTGCACAAAACGGCACGTTAAGCAATACCTTTGAGGACCTCTCAGGTGATTCGTTCGACGACCATTCGGTTGGAATCTCCGCCGCTATACCTATGGGTAATCATGCAGCCAAGGCACGTCTGCAAAAGGCAAAGCTTGAAAAGATACAGGATATGTCCATTCGTGATAAATATCGGCAGAGTATCCGGCAGGAGGTGTATGGAGCGGTCAGCGAATTACAGGGAAGCTGGCGGAGGATCCTTGCAGCCGAGCAGGGCGTTACGGCCGCTTACAGGGATTACAGGGTCGAACAATCACAGTTCCAGCTTGGTGCCAGCACAAGTACGAACGTCCTGTACTCCGCGACAGGACTTGCAGATGCACAGTTACGGAAGATTTATGCTTTCGCCGATTATGAAATCGCCCAGATAAATCTGGCTCGTGCTACCGGTACTCTTTTAGGCCGCGGACAAATCCAAATAGCATCCATAGATATTGATGAAGGGAATCTCTAAATCGACTTGGAATATATCACGTTCGGAAAAGAAAACTGTATAGTTAAATTAATTCCGCACTATCTTCCGGAATCCAGCTTTCATTATCATCGGCAAGTTTTATATGGAACCAGCCGGGCCGACTTTCAAGCAGATCGAATTCTGTCCCCTCATGCAGCGGTTCTTTGAAACTTGGCGGATAATTTTGACCGTCACCCTGGCGGGCAACAACCTCTTTGGCAATAATTACGCCACATACATTGTTTACTTCGGCCCTGGCATCTATGACGATTGATATTAAAAAGCATGTTGTGAGAATTCCGAAAATTATCGCCGTTATTATCACCGGAGTGCTTCGGCCAAACCAGATTAAACCTGTAACACCGATGCAGACAAAGCCGAATGAGATACACATCAGGAGAAATTTTGTTCTATTGGCAAAATCATAATGCCAGAAGAACAAAGTTTGTAACACACGCTTTTGGGCTTTTATAGCAACCTGGTCGGTTCTCTGGCTGCGCGCAAAAGCCAGATTTTTATGAATGTCATTGTAGTTGGCGAGCTTGGCGGCCCGGCGGTAGTTCAGTATTGCCTTGCCAAGCTGTCCCTGAAGGAAATAGGCATTGGCGAGATTGTAATATAATTTAGAGTTTTCAACACCGGCTTCATCGATAATACGTTCGAAACTAAGTATTGCCTGCTCGTAATACCTTTTGGCCTGTTCGGGGTCCTGGGCGGTATTGGCTTGTCTGAAGTATTCATTTGCCTGGTTAAAAAGCGAATAGACCTGTTCCTTCGGCAAATCAGCTTTTGTCGAAGCTGTCACCATCGATAACAACATACCAACCAATAATATTTTATTCCTTGAAATCATCTTTTAGATTTCTTTTCAATGGTTCGGATAAGCTCGATTATATCCTCAATTTGAGTCTGGTCGATACTGCTTTGTGCCGAGGAATATTGAGCAGCCTCGCAGTCGGCTATGATGTTTTTATATCGATCAGCGGATTGCGTGTCTTTTGTTGCTTCGACGATAATTTCATAACAATCATTCGAGGTTAAAGCTCCTGCAGATCTGTCGAAACGTTCGCCGAGGTACTGTTTTACTATTGAGGCTAATTGCTCATGCTGTCCCTGAGTGGAAGAAGCGATTTTTTTGAGCTGACCTATAGCTTTACCCGCTGCCCCGCGCCGACGTTTCCGGGCTATTTTTTCGGGAGTTTTATTCGTGGATAGTTTTACTACAGCGCTTAATATCATAAGCGCCAGGGGGCCCGACCAAATCATTAAGTAAAAAGGCCGGGCTAAAGCAACTACCGGTGAAAAGGTCTGATTTTCCAGGACGTCGATACTTTCATAATTCGCGGAAAGACCTTTTTTTATTGCCTCGACTTCTTTGTTCACAGGTGTAAAATCCATGCCCTCCAAATCTGCGCCGGTCAGTATCTTTGATGGTGAGACCTCAAGCTCTATAAGCTCGGTTTTGGCCACTGTGTATCCGCCTTTTTCGGCATCGAAATAAGCAAGTGGGATCGGCGGTATCGCGGTAACTTTGTCGTTATTGGCACGTATTGTTTGTGTGAAAATCTTATATCCATCTTCAATTGTTGGTGATGCTTTCTCGGCGGGAATCTTAAAGTTATCGGCCAATTCGGGAACCTCTTCCAAAGCAGGCCACTGGACAGGTTTCAAATAATTACCTCCACCGATTTTGATTGTAAGTGTAACTGGGTCGCCTACATTGACCTTTTTCGGTGTAGCCGATGCTGAAATTGTATATTTTCCAATCAGCCCGTAAAATCCATCGGGCCTGTCCTGGTCAGGTAAATTCAGAACGTTGAGCTCCGCAGGCTCGGAATCGACCATGAATCGTTTATACTGAATATTGGAGCCGAAAAAATCATCGAATAGAGAATCGCGGGTCCTTCTGCGACCGACGGCAATATCCGCCGATACGGTAACCGGCTCGATATTGATGGTACCTGCTTGTTTGGGAATAAGGATTTTGCTGAAGGAAAGTAAAATCGAATCCCTGCCGTTTTGAACCGTTCGATATTTATTCACATGAACCGTTACCCCATTGCCAAGGTCGTACTCTCTGGCCTGTGGATTTGATATGTCCGGCTCTTCAATATAAAATATATCATCGGTAAAAGCCGGGATGTTAAACTGGAAGTCGCCTATATCGGTAAAAATATAGAACTTTATTGTCATTAAAACAGGCTGACCGACATAGCATTGCTGCTCCGATAAGGTTACTTCCAGTTCCAATTGGTCGGTTGTGCCCGGCTTCAATATGTTTACCGTCACCGGATTTGTGTCGTACTTTTGTCCTTCTATTGTAACTGCCATAGGCGGAATCTGTAACATTCCGACCTCATTGGCAACCATCGAATAGGTCATTACGATGGTTGCACTGGTAGTTACTTTGCCGTTGACGATCGTTGTGGAACTCTGCCGTCTGCTTCCCATGCTTTGTGGATTGTATTTTGCCAGCGGCGTTAAATCTACCTGCCCAGGTTCGTCCGCTCCTTCAATAACTATATAGTAGCCGAAAATTTCCCCGACAAAGATGTCTTTTGAAGTGTCAACCTGAGCAGAGACCTTCACAGCAGCTCTTACATTGCCTGTCAGGAAGCCCAAAAAGATGAAGATGATGAAAATATTTTTTGTAAGAAAATTCATATTACCAGTCTTTTTCCACTTTCTGATAGCCGCCTCGTTGAAGGATTTGTCTTTGTTCTTTCTGACGTTGTTCCTTATCGAGAATCTCCTGTGCAGTTGTATCGGGTGCGATGGCTGCCTGTTGCTCCTGCTGTTGCTCTTGTTGCTGCTGATCTTTCGCAGATTCATCTGGTTCCTGCTTCTGTTGTTGCGTTTGGCCCTGTTGTTCTTGTTGCTGCTGCTGTTGGCCCTGTGTGTTTTCCTGAGATAATGCTTTAAGGGCATTTTCAAGATGCTCAGCAGCTTTTTCCTCGGACTGCTTTGCAGCGTTCGGATCCGAAGCTTTCAGATTCTTCTCTGCCTCGGTTTGTTTATCAATCGCCTCTTTAAGCTCGTCGGCAGCCTGCTGCATCTGGGGCGGTTGAGGATTATTTGGGTCATTCTGCTGCATTTGCTGAGATGTCTGCTCTGTTTCTTTTTTAAGTTGTGATTGTTCATCCGCCTGCTTGTTATAATCGTCCGAGGCCTGTTGCTGATCGATTTGTTCTTTATCGGCCTGATCTTTTGTCTGCTGTG
Source organism: uncultured Pirellulales bacterium (assembly GCA_964570855.1). Classification (GTDB taxonomy): domain Bacteria; phylum Planctomycetota; class Phycisphaerae; order Sedimentisphaerales; family Anaerobacaceae; genus JAFGPS01. The sequence continues at coordinate 15,376 of CAZMZR010000026.1, read as the reverse complement.
TTTGTTCGGCAAGAGCTTTTTGCCGGTCTCCAAGCTGCTTGAGTTTCTCCTGCATCTCTTTTTGTTTTTCCGCCTGTTGCTGTTGTTGCTGCTTTTGTTTATTGATCTGGTCGATAATGTCTTTGATAATTAATCGGGCAACTTCTATATTTTTAGCGGCGTTTTGATTTTCAGGCTCGATATCCAGTGCCTGCCGCCAATAAACTATACTCGATTGTAGGTCTTCAAGTACCTTTTGCAGGTCGGAGTCTTTTTGCCTGGAACCGCGCTGGAAATAACAATTGCCGAGATTGTACCTGGAGCTGGCGACTAATTTCATATCTTTGCTTTCGGCGGCGACTTCATTATAGAGATCTATGGCCTGAGCCAGGTCATCAAGTTGATAATAGCAGTTTGCCTTGTTGAATTTCGGTTCCAGCACCTGCGGCTGATCGAGGAGGGCCTGGTCATATTGTTTAATGGCGTCGTTGAGATTACCCTGATGATAAAGTTTGTTCCCTTCAAGCACCGAAGTTTGCACAGAGTCCGCCCGGGCCGTTTGCATCGTAGATAAGGTTAATAACATGACAAAAAAGAATTTATACTTTTCTGCGTTCACTCGTCAAATACTCCCACACAATTAATAATAATCCCAAAGCTATAAAAATCTGGAACCGTTCATCATATCTAATCATTGTTGTCGATTCAAGCTCGCGTTTCTGTGCCGATGCGATCAGTCCTTCGTAAATTTCCCCCAGATCCAAAGTCGTACCCGGCTGAACGGACAAATACTTTCCTCCTTCGGTGGCATAAACAACTTTTCGCAGGGTGTCGGCATCGAGCTTAGACCAGACTTCCTGTCCGTTATACTTCATAAAGGACTCCTGGCCATTCGGGCCTGTAACCGGGATTCGCGAGCCTTGATTTTCATCTCCGAGTCCGATCGCAATAATCCTTATGCCTTCTTCGGCGGCTTTTTCCGCAGCCTGGACCGGAAAACTATCATGGTCTTCGCCGTCGGTGATTAATACGATGTCCTTGTATTCGCGGCTCTGTCTGTCGAAGACATCTTCGGTTGCCTTGCGAATTGCATCGCCTATCATCGTACCGCCTCTGCTGGTACTTTCAGTTGATATATCTGCCAGGGCCATTCGTACGAAAGCGTAGTCCTGTGTCAGGGGACATTTTACCGTGCTGTTGCCTGCAAATGTCACAATTGCGACACGGTCGCCCTGTAATGTTTCGAGAAGGTCCCGTATCGCAATCTTGGAGCGTTCCAGCCTGCTTGGTTTGATATCTTCGGCCAGCATCGAACGGGAGGTATCCAGTAATATGCAGACGTCCCGGCCTTGACGCTGTATCTTTTGGGTCCTGGGGTTCCATTTGGGTTCTGTAAGGGCAATGACAATACATATAAAAGCCGCGATTAGTAAAACGGCCTTGAATATCTGCTTTTTCAGACTGACTGTTATATTGATCTTTTTGAGCATATCACTGCTTGCCAGCGTTCGCAGCGCTTTGGATTTCTGCCAGAAACACCAGATATATGCCGGTATCAATATTACAGGCACGGCGAATAACAGCCATAACACCTTGTAATTGCCTAAGTTCATATTTGTTACGAATCAAAATCCTATGGTATCTTACGAAATATAGTACAGCTTGCTAACATCTCCAAAACCAACAGCAGCAAGGCCGCCGTCGTCCACGGACCAAAAAGCTCTGCATACTGCGTATATTGAATGGATTTGACTTCGGTTTTTTCCAATTCGTCGATTTTTTCAACAATTTCATGGAGTGTTTTGGCGTCATCGGCCCGGCCGTAAAATCCGCCGGTCTTTTCTGCGATTGTCTTTAGTAACCTTTCGTCAAGATTCTGTCCGGTCGGCATCTTATACGTTCCAAGCGGAGTTTGAATCGTTGTATAAGCCTGAGCCGAGCCGATGCCAATTGTATATATCTTAATGTCCCATTCTTTTGCCAGTTCGGCGGCCTGGATAGGATCGTATTCACCGGCATTATTCATGCCGTCGGTCAGCAATATGATAACTTTGCTCTTAATCTTAAAGCCGCTTTCCTGTTCATCCGGGATTTGTTCACCGGCTTGGATAAGCCGGGCTTTTCTTTTCTTTATGTCCTCTTCTGCCGTTTTCAGGCGGGCCGCCGCTAATGCAATTGCGTCACCAATCGCTGTGCCGTCTTCGCTTCGCAGCCTGACAATCTCTGTTTTCTTCAGGAATTCCGATAAAACATTATGAGTAAGTACCATAGGACAGGCCGTATCTGCGTATCGAGCAAAAGTAACTAGGCCTATAAGATCGTTATTCCTGCCTGACAGGTCTTTTTTGTCTCCGTTAATAAAATCGGAAAGGACCCTTTTAACTGCTTCGAAACGGTTGAGTGTTTCTCCGTAATAATCCATCTCTGTTTGCATACTGCCTGAACGATCCGCGACGACTTCTATTGCTACACCTTCGGTCGAAATTTCAGAGAGCACAGTTCCTTTCCGCGGGCGGGCAAGGGCCACTATTAGAAGAGCTATACAGACCAATCTTAAAATATTCAGTAAAGGTCTGAGCCGCAGACGTAAAGAGACCGGACAGTTTCGTATATTCGTTAGCGATGGGAATCTTACTGATGCGCCGCGTTTTTTCCGCAAGCTCAAAAACGCCAGAACAGGCAACAGTAAAAGTAATAGTAATATCCATGGCGAATATAGCTGCATTTATGTACTCCTGACTTCGGTGGACCCTTCGACTCTGCCCGGGGCGGGTTTTTCAGAATCGGCTTCTGTTACATCGATCTTTTTCTCTTCGGATTTGGTTGTTTCAATAAATTTTTTAACCAGGTTGAAAGTCCTTTGAATCTGTTCGGTCGTCGGATTATATTTTGCAAATTTCACCAGGTCACAGTGTCTTAAGAACTCCGCAAGAGTGTCCTGGTCGGATTGAGAAAGCACATTTGTTGTCGGTAGTTCGGCTAAAAACTCCTCCGTGGTTCTTTCCGGGGCATGCAGGTTAAAGCGATGCTCGATATAGTGCCTGAGAATGTCGCTAATCTGCTCATAAAACTCCTTGATTTTTCCGGCTTTGACCAGGTTTCGCTCGACCAAAGCACGCAGGCGGTTATATGCAATCTCATGGGCCGGCATTAAAATCCTTACAATTTCCTCCGTCCTTTTACGGTGCAGATAAAACCATGTCGTCACTCCGACAGCGATAACGATAATGAATAAAATCCAGATCCACCACCAGGAAGCCTGTGTGGGTATCTCCACCACGCCCTCGATATCGGCAATTTTTAGTTCCGCCCGCTGCTCGCCCAAAAGAGATGTGACCTCGATGTCGATCGGCTCGGTTGCCAGTTCGTACTTTTTATTTTCCGGGTCGTTGACGTCATAGAATTCAAAGTTAAAAGCGGGTATCGGATAAGTGCCGGATAAAAAGGGCTCAAGACGGTATTGGTATCTTTTTACTACATTGTTATTTTCATCGAGTTTATCGCCGAGATTGTCCCAATCGACAATGCCGAAATTCTCCAGTACCTTCTCAACCGTCGGCATCTGAAGTTCGTAGCCCGGCTCGATAGCGGCGGCAAGTTCCAGCAGGACGGTCTGGGCAATATTCATTTCGGCCTTATCAATACGGACGTGTGCCGTCAGAGGTCCTCGCTGGTATTCTTTGTCTATTTCGAATTCTGTTTTTGCACTTTTTGCCGCCGTTTCTTTCCGGCAACCTGTGCATACGAGGATAATTCCGCAGCACAGCAAAATGTGCAGAACAAACCGAGTTTTTAATAATTTCTCTGTCATCTATAACTCGAAACAACTATTGTGCCGTTTTTTCGGGAGTTTCAGATTTAATTTCGCCGGCCTCTGAAAGCGCAGACGTGTGAATTATAACATTATATTTATCCATCATTTGTTTTATCAAATCGTTCTGCACATCCTGACTTTTCCGGCTCACAAGTTCGGTCATGACCTGTTCTCTGACTTCGTCAAAGCTTTTTTGCCGATCAACTGAATTCGGGTCCTCTTTATCGGCCGGTTCTATATACTTATCCTTGTTTGCCTGGTAATATGTCTGCAGGTCTGTCTGGGTAATGTTAATTTTTTCCGCCAGTTCCTTGTTCACAAGTTGTTGGCTTAGAATTCCACGAGTAACTTCTTCAATAACCTTTTTAACTTCCGGCTCCTTCATCAGTTCCTGTTCCAGCGCATCTCGGTACAAAACCTCCTGCGCAAGCCAGGACTGCAAAAATTGAGACTTTGCCGCCGGGGCCTTAAATTGCTCCATCATTTTCTTTTTCTGCTCGTATTTCTGTTCGGTTGTCATAAATGCCGTCATCGGGGCAAGCTGATTGTCTATCGTATCCTCAATCAGGGCTTCAAGATTAGCCTCAGTGATTTTTTCGGGACCTATTTCGGCGACAATTTTGCTACCCGGTTGTTCCTGTTGTTTGAAACTTGTCCTGTCCATCAATTCATATCGCAAAGCTGAAAACATGCCGAGTTTTTCGAAACAATCCTTAACATGGACATTCAACTGGGATTCTAATTCGGAAATTTCAGCCGTCATTTCACTGCGATAGTAATATTCGATTGCTTCTTCGTATGCTCCGGCCTTTTCGAGCAGCGTCCCTATCTGAAAAAGCGTTTTCGCCCGTTCCGTATCCGGCAGTGTGCCGCTTGATAAATAATCCTGCCATACTCTGGCGGCACGAGTATATAAGTTACGGCCGGCAAGCTGAGATGCGAGTTGTTTAACTTGCTCATGTGACAGGGAAGAGTCACCCCGGGCCACGGAAGTCTCATTTCTTGTTGCTTTTAATGTGTTAACAAGTGTCAAAGCAATCAAAACCAAAAGCAATACGATAGATATTTTTTGCATAAGAGAGTTTTTTGCCTTTTTCTCCGGTAAAGAAAAATCCAGCTTCTCATCCATAATTCTACCTCACAATTTTTTTCCCACTACGATTGTTCCATCGAATTAATGTCGTCTGTGTCGCATATGGAAAAACCTTACCAAATCCTGTATGTAAGGTTTGTCGGTGCGTATGCTGATGCAATCCACGTCAATTGTCCGAAGCATATTCCTCAGCTCATCAAACCGCTTTTCACACGTATTACTGTACAAGTTTCTAAATTGCCTGCTTGATGTGTCGATGAGCATAATCTCGCCGGTCTCGGCGTCGGCAAATTCAATCAAGCCTACACCCGGCAGGGCAATCTCCGCGGGATCGCGAACCGAGACAGCAATGACATCGTGTCGCTTGTTGAGCAGACTTAGAGGTTTTTTGAAGTTGGTTTCTATAAAATCAGATACTAAAAATAACGTTGCCTTCTTGTGTATAACCTTAGCAAGATAATCCAGGGCTTGGCATGTATCGGTTTTTCTTTTCGGCATTTTGAAATACAGGAGTTCACGAACCAGCCGCAGCATATGGCTGATACCCTTTTTAGGCGGTATATATAATTCTATCTGGTCGGTGAAAATCAGCAGGCCGACCTTGTCATTATTCTTTGCGGCGGCAAAGGCCATGACGGCGCAAAATTCGGCCGCCAGTTCGTTCTTGACCTTGTTTATTGTCCCGAAATCTCCCGAAGCACTTAAATCAACGGCGAACACAATGGTCATTTCCCGCTCTTCGACGAATCTTTTGATATGTGCTCTGCCGGTACGAGCGGTGACGTTCCAGTCGATTGCCCGTATATCGTCACCGGGTGTGTACTCCCTAACTTCATCGAACTGCATGCCTCTGCCTTTGAAGACGCTTTCATACTGGCCGGCAAAGCTGGCATTCACCGTTTTGGAGGTATAGATTTGAATCTGTCTTATTTTTTTTATTAGTTCCTGAGGTATCATATATTCAGTTCTTGGTTTTGAGTTTTTAGTTTTTAGTTAACTCAACGCTCAAAACTATTTATGGCACTTCAATATTGTCAAAAATTATTTTTATAATTTCGTCGCTGTTTTTATCTTCGGCTTCAGCTTCGTAGCTGACAATAACCCTGTGCCGTAAGACATCGGGGCCGATGCTTTTGACATCCTGAGGAGTGACATATCCCCTTTGCTGGATAAATGCATGGGCTTTTGCTGCAACCGCAAGATAAATTGTTGCTCTCGGTGAGGCGCCATAACTGATAAAGTTCCCCATTTCTATGCCGTATTTTTCGGGATCTCTGGTGGCACAAACAACATCAACGATGTAATCTTTAATCTTTTCATCGATGTAAATCTCATCCACAACACCCCTTACTTCCGATATGTCTTCAGGTTTAATGACAGGATGAATATCAAACTGCTTGTTTGTCACAGCCATTCTGTCAAGGATTTCGCGTTCCTCGCTTTTATTTGGATAATCGACCCTGAGTTTGAGCATAAACCGGTCAAGCTGTGCCTCCGGCAGGGGGTAAGTTCCTTCCTGCTCGATCGGATTTTGCGTGGCCAGCACCAGGAAGGGATTCGGCACCGGGAAAGTCTCGTCGCCTATTGAAACCTGTCTTTCCTGCATGGCCTCCAGTAAAGCGCTTTGTACCTTGGCCGGCGCTCTGTTAATTTCATCGGCTAATATAATATTAGCGAATATCGGTCCTTTGCGGGTGTAAAACTGGCCGTCCGATTGCCTGTATATCTGGGTTCCGATCAAATCGGCCGGCAATAGGTCGGGCGTGAACTGTATTCGCCTGAAATCCGCATCGATTGCCCGTGAAAGGGTAGTCACAGCCATTGTTTTTGCCAGACCCGGAACTCCCTCAAGCAGTATATGGCCGTTAGCCAGCAGTCCTATAAGCATCCTCTCTAACATGTATCGCTGGCCTACGATAACTTTGTCGATTTCGCCGAACAGTACTCGCACAAACTCGCTCTTTTCCTGGACCAGATTGCTGATTTGTTTTACGTCTGCAGCCATAAAAAATTTCTCCTTCTATCTATCACAAAGTAAATTTCTCAATTTGAGCTCAATACAAGGATATTGGCTTTTAAAATGATAAATACTTTACGTTCTTAACCATAAAATGGTTCATTCTATGTAAAAAAATTGGCAAAAACAAGCCTTGAATTTTACATTTTTTTTGAATCCAGCGTAAACTACCCCCTGGTGGACCGGCGTGCCTGAATTGTTATTTAACTATTAATTATTGATTTGAAGCAAAATGACGACCTGCTAATCTATCGGACGTAGTTGACTTGTCATAAGCAGATGCAGCACGAATCTGCACCCAAAAGCTAATTTCTCTTGTGCTGTTGAAGCATATATCCTGTTGTGCTATAATCTTTCACGCTTATGAAAACCAATTGAAATAATAGGTTTAAGAAATTATGAATGCTAAACTTCAAAACCTGTTAGCTTTTTGTATTATTTTGTTTATTGTAAATGTTCCTCTTAATGCAATCGAAACCGGCAATCCTTCAGGTATTCACGTTTGGGAAATGAAGGAAGTCATACTCGAAGCGGAAAAAGATTACGAAAACTATTATACAGATGTAACCTGCTGGGTAGAGCTTGAAGGCCCGAATTTCTCAAAACGGATTTATGGTTTCTGGAACGGCGGCAATATTTTTGTTTTCCGTCTGGTGGCAACAGAACCGGGGAAATGGCAATGGACAAGTGGATCGAACCAAGCGGATGATAACGGGCTTAACAACCATACTGGTGAATTTATCGCCGTCAACTGGACGCAAGAAGAAAAGTCGGACAATCCCAACCGTCGCGGTTTCGTTCATCCATCGGCTAACGGGCACGCGTTACAATACTCAGACGGTACGCCGTTTTTTATGGTCGGCGATACGTGGCTTGCAGGAACTACATGGCGATTGCCTTTTAGGGGTGTTGACCCTGCAAAAAATTATGAGCCAAGAGCGGGCATTGGATTCGAAGATGCCGTGGCCTATCGGAAAAGACAGGGCTACAATTCCGTCAGTATGATCGCTTGTTTTCCAAACTGGGAATCGGATTGCGATGCCAGTACTTACGCCGACTCTAACGGTATATATCTGAGAAATGCATGGGAAAAATTCGGTTACCTTATCGAAGATGGTGTGATGACGGCAAAAAATATGCGTGATGAATATGGTAACAGGCCCTTTAAGATGTCACCTGAGCATGAAGGAGTTGCCGATTTCGATCATATCGTCCCGGAGTATTTTCAAAGCCTGGATAAAAAAATGCGGTATTTGTCCGACCAGGGGTTTGTACCTTTGTTGGAGACTGTAAGAAGGGATAATTGCCCTGCGTGGAAGGCTTATTTTGATTTTAACGAATCGTATGCAAGGTATGTTCAATATTTAATCTCAAGATACGCTGCGTATAATATTGTCTTCAGCGGTATTCACCTCGATTGGATACCAAAAGAATACAGCCTGACAGCCGATGAATTCAACGAGGCCTTAACGTATCATTTAAAAAAATACGGCCCCTTGCCGTTCGGACAACCCTACACAACACTAATAAATAATTCCACTTACACTCAATTCGGCCACAACCAGAATTGTCCCTGGCTCACAATGCACAGTGTTGGCAATAAGCCTCGTGATCATGGTGTTTACCAGGCCATTGAAATCCTCTTTAACCTCAAACCTCCGTATCCGGCTATAAATTTTGAGCCGTATTACACAGGCTGGAACCATGAGATAAATATGCCGAACGGCGAACGTCCGCCGGCCGATTCAGTGCGCGATAATTATTTCTCGCGTGCACAGATGTATGGCTCTGTTCTTTCGGGAGGATTGTCCGGACATGTGCATGGCACAAGCGCCTATGATATCACATCGACCGGGGAACCGGCGGGCGCTCGTCCCCACTTCTGGGATGCATTAAAATTCGAGTCAGGCCGGTATATGCAGCATCTTGCGGCATTTATTTTGTCCGAAGGAAACAGGTACCAGCAACTACAAATCTGCTCGCAGGATATACACCCGCAAAGAGCCCCAAACAGTCCTGAAAGAGGTTTGGATGGCTGGTCGTTTATGATGAGAACCGCCCAAAAAGACTTTGCTTTACTTTACTTTGAGAATCAGGCGGTACTGCCTAAGTTAAGCGGATTCAAACCTGATACTTCATATCGCTTCCGATGGTACAATCCCATAGACGGCCGGTGGAAAGAAAGCACAGTCATTAAAACAGATGAAAAAGGAATTTTGACACTGCCGGAATTTCCCGATGGACAAAATCCATCCGACATTGACTGGGCGGCAAAAATTCTTGAAGGTCGGTAAAAATGAAACGCTCAGCTATCAATGCATATATCCGTGAGGCCAAGGAGCTCTTCAGGCAGGCCGGATTTAATCTGCCGCCGTTCGCATTCTGGCATCCAGAAGATTGGGCCGGTAAGAGTTCCAAGGTGGATGAAATTCGCGATAACGCCCTGGGCTGGGATATAACGGATTTTGGCTCCGGTCAATTCGAGTCATGCGGACTGCTTTTATTTACCCTCCGCAACGGCAATTATCAAAATCCGGAACAATACCCGAAGAAGTATGCCGAGAAACTTATGATTGTAAGGCAGGGACAGGTAACACCGATGCACTTCCACTGGAAGAAACGAGAAGATATTATAAACCGCTTCGGCGGAAACCTTGTTCTTGAACTATATAAGTCCAACGATAAAGAGGAGCTTTCCGAAGAATCTTTTTGTGTTTCCACTGACGGTGAGAGGAAAAACTGTCTGCCGGGAGAACGTATCATTCTGACACCGGGCGAAAGCATCTGCCTCGAACCGTATATCTACCATACATTCTATGGCGAGCGGGGCAAAGGGACGGTCATTGTTGGAGAAGTCTCGGATGTCAACGATGATGCTAAGGACAATTGCTTCCTCAAACCGGCGGGGCGTTTCCCGATGATTGAGGAAGATGAAAAGCCGATACATCTGTTATGCATGGAATATCCGGGTACTTGATGTTATAATCCGGAAGAAAACAGCGCATTCATTTCCGGGATTCATCATTGAATGATACGTTTTCAGGATTGTCTGCCAGTTGACCGGTCAACAAAACCGCTGTAACGGACAGCGGTGGTAATGACATATTCATTACGCCGTCCTGAACGGACAGCATTCCAGTTTTGAGTGCGTTGTCCTGATCGGAATGGAATGTCTCAGTATTGGGTAGATTAGAAAGTGACAATGTGTTGTACGATCCGTCTTCGAGCAGGAAATTTTGTACAGTGACGGTGGCGTCTATTGTCTGATTAAGTGAACGGCAGACAAGAATCAGAGTAACGGCATCCATGTCCGCACTGATGGAGGCGTACGCAGAGACCGTCTCTTCATCACTTGATACGGACAGGATACGAATCGGCTGAGAGTATCGACTGAACAGGTGCAACACCTCCCACATACCAACCTTCCAACTCCAGGGTGTAAACAATTCGACACCTTCATCGGCAAATACGCCCAGGGTAGAGGAATACCACACGGCTGTCACGTTGGGATTGTCCCCTTTGATACCCATCTCCGTGACGCCAAAAGTCACGCCGTGATCCGGCCCTAAGTACTGATCGAGCCACTGTCGGCAGCGAGTGAATATATATTCACTTGTGATACTATTGTCCCAGCCCCACTGGCCCAACCGTTTAACACCGTTGGCACCAGGATAGTTATAATTTGTATCGAACCATACACGATGAAGCTGCACAATGTCCGAAGGGCTTGTTTCATTCGGATAAAAATGAATGTCCAGCACATCAAGCAAACGAACTCCGCTGACTTGTTGTTCTTCGCCGATGCGTTTGATAAAATACTCCAGCCAGACATAATAGTCCTGCCCGACTTGAATCCTCTGATTGTCCCAGTTATACCACTGCCATTCATTGCAGGCAACCGGCCCGACCAGCTTGATATTGGGACACAGCGCCCGGGCTTTTTTGGTTACATCGAAATACGCCTGCATAAACGCCTCAACCGGAGGCTGTGAGGGACAAACATCATCATGTGTGCCGCTCCATATCTCCGGCTCGTTGTCCATGTTCCAATACCGGATAGTATTGGGATCCAAATCCAATCCGTTCGGATCAAACCAATGCTCCAGAATGCCCACAGTGTCATCGGCGGACCAGTCCACCAGATAAAGATTCGGATCGCCTTCCTGTTGACCACCGCCCGGCAGTGGACCGCCACCTCCGGCCCAGTTGTTGCTTACGCCTTCCCACCACTTGGCGCGATTGTATTCCCATTCATTGAAATTATAGGCGTTGGTCGCCGCAACTTTCCCTATCAGTTGAAATGCCCACAGGCCCTGAATGCCGGGCAGGTTTCTCTGGAGACTCGTTGCCTCGAAATCCCAGTTATGTGCATATACATTGTTATACCAATCTGGATGACTGGATAGTTTCAGTACCCAGTTGTATTTGGTGGAATTATTCCCGCCGCTTTCACGCAATATCCTTACTCCCGTATCTCTGAGAAACTGCCAGTCTGCCTCAGATAAAGGTCGTTTAGGATCATCGGAAAGGCAATTGTTTCTACCATAGATATACGGAGAAATCGGTTTTTGCCCCGAACAGGCATCAATGTGAATCTCGACGGAAAAAACCTGCACAGGCACCAGGAAAACAATCAGAATACATATACATATCCTGGCACTCAGATTTGCAGCTAACTGGCGAGTATTCATGATATTCTTTATATTAACATAAAAACACACTGTTCTATTTAAAAATCCCCGGTTTTTTGGAAAAATCGCAAACTTTATGCTTATTAAAAACAGATGTAACCATTTATCTGGGCTGTTATTCCGGTGACCAGATGCGAAACTGACCGCTGCAATTAAGTATGCTCAGCATGTATAGCATACCGTCATAATAACGATAAAGACCCGATGGAATAGGCATATTCCAGAAAGCTTCGACAAACCGCTTCGAACGTTCATGGGTCGCCGCGAGAGAGGCCGCAGCATTCATGGCAACCAGGCCCGGCGAGTGATACTCGACTAACGGTTGCCGGCCGTCAAGTGTGAAGTGGCTTTCATAATCGTTTATACCCCGGGACTCGAAAAAAGCCTGTAGGCGGTCGCTCAATTGTTGTTCCCTGATGTCCTTTGCCCACCAGGCCCAGTCCACAAACCAATTCATAGCCGTTCGCCACGCATCGCTCATAAAATTTACGGATCCGGAATTCCATGTGCCGCCCCAGGGTGTACCGTCAAAATTGGCATATTCGGGGGACAGACCTGTGACAGGATGCGTGGTTTTTTGGAAGAAATCGCGACTGACTTGTGCCGCTTCGGCCCAGAATGCCCGGTCGGACTCGGGGCCCCACAAGGCCCATAGTTCGTAGAATGCAGGCAGGTGATAGGATGGATCCGTGTGGTCTCGAATTTCAATAACCGGAGAGAAGCGAACCATCTTATGCTTTGGATCAAAAAGGTCACCGGCGGTTCGAGGGGCCACAACCGTCGGACCGGTAATTAGCTTTCGATGCCTCAGGTCTGTGAGAATCCGGTCCGCTTCGGATCTGTAATTATAAATACCTGTGCCGTTGCCCCATCTTCCTGCGGCAAAGTACAATGCCGTCACAAAATACTCTTCTCCATCCGCTGCGGGCATTTCGTCGTTCGGTGTGCCGTCCCTTTTTACCGACCAGGAGAAATAACCATAGGCAGGGTGATTGGGCTGGTTGTGATACATGTATGTCCTGGCCCAGTTCCAAATCGCATCAAACTCGGTTTTTTTGTTCAATTGAACGGCTATCATCATGCCATAGGACATTCCTTCGGAACGCACATCGTTATGGTTGATATCGCAGATGTAGGCGAGCGGTCCTTTGGCATTTGTACCGGCGGGGAAATAAACCGCTTCTGTGTTCGGATCACCATAGAAAAGTTGCTCGAAGGCAGCGTTGATTTTTTCGGTCACCTCCTGAGGGCTGTGGCCTATCTCAACGAACAGATTACGGTATTTACCAGTCACGAAAGCACTACCAATGTCTTGGCTTATTTCACTTTTTTTTTATCTTGTGAGCCAGTAGCAGCGCTTGCGAAATAGCTCTCGGGCGGACCGAGATAGCTTGGTTTAACACCGCCCAGATCGACAACAATTTTTTGCAACACGATACCCGGATCAACCATCCAGAATTTCAAAACATGCTCACCCGGCTTTTCGAGCGTGTGCTCGGAGACCGTCACTTTAATATTCTCACTTACCGCCTGATTCCAGGTCGGAGGATACTTCCAGTCGGGAACCGTGTCTTTCTCATGGATGTTGACGATTTGCGGCTGCTCATCATCGAACGAAACAGCATATCGCAATCCCTGAGTGTTATGGAAGTTTTGTGTGGGAGATACAAATACACTTACCTTAACCGTACCGCTGTTAAACAGGTGCATATTATATTCCAATCGGGGGCTGTCTGCTTCGGGCTTCTGGCTTTTTGCAGTCAACGGCATAGGAGTTATTCCGGACAGTGTTCGACTTAAATCCGGGATAAGTAGCCATTTGATTGCATCTGAATCGATTGCTTTGGTATAGTGCTCGGCTTCTATTGAAACATAACCGTTGTTTTCCACAAATCCTTTTACTTTATCTCGTCCGGGAGACGCAGGATTGTTAACGATTGCCTGAACAACCACACATTTTCCATCCGGTCCGGTTATAGTAATCGGAACCTGATGCTTTCCGTTCGGGGCCTGTTGCCAGTTGACGCTTACCCACAAGCGTTGCTGCTTTTCAACCGTCCCCTTTTCGGGCGTGACCAGAAGCCAGGATTCTCCAGATTCGGTTTTATAATTGAAAGGCGTCTGTCCGCGATTGAATACCTCTATATAATACTTCTGTTGATTATAGGGATCGAATTCGGGCAAAATTGCTTTACCCTTTTCCATCGGCCACCAATTAGCCGAGCCTTCAATGGACACACCCATATCCGCTTCAGCAGGTATCTCAATCTTTTCCACTTTTGGCATGACGTCTCTTCTCGGTTGCTGCCAGTTCGTATAACTGATATGTGTTTGGTCCATCATGTGGTTCCATTTGCCGTTGGCCATGACTTTATTGTAATAATTGGAAATCTCGGCATCTTTATTAAACAACTCTTCGACTTTATCAGCTAGATCGTTCGTGGCTGCACGTCCTTGTTCGGCGTAGAGGTGATTCTTTCCAACAGTTACATGAAGCTCATTCAAATTGGCACAGGCTGTCACAGGGTGCAGCACAAACTGATAATAGGCGTCCTTATATTCAGAGGGTATAAGGTTGTTGATGCGATCGGCTTTTTCCGCCAGCTTGTTGTAGTCGCAGACAACAGTTTCGGCTTCGCGGTAGTTCACAAGGCTGTAGGTATCCGGGGCAAGCATTTCGGGTTTGCGGCGACCATTGTATTTCGTATATTCGGAGAGTATATCGGCTATGTCCGCCGCATGTTCGGGGCCGAACTGCTCCCTGGCCCACAGCCGCGTGTATTCGGGTAAAAGACCCGCCGGCCACTGTTCAGGATTCCATGCATAATCCAGGAAAAATGTAATGGGAAATTCCATAGGCTTGAGGTCACCTACATTCACAAGCCAGATTCTGTCCACACCGAAACGGTAACACAGGTGCATCTGTTCCCAGACACGGGCAATCGGACTTGTGTTAAGCCATTTATAACTTCTGGGGCCGCCTACAAAGTCGAAATGATAATACATGCCGTATCCGCCCGACCGTGGCGGATCATCGGGTTTGGGTAACCTGCGGACATTACCCCAATTGTCGTCGCACAACAACAGGGTGACATCCTCCGGTACCCGCATACCTTTATCGTAGTAATCCTGCACTTCCTTATATAACGCCCATAATTGGGGGGTACCTGTTACATCCTTACCGATAACTTCACTGATGATTTTGCGCTGGTCGGCTACAATTTTCTCCAGCAGAGCGATATTCGTACTCTCGCTCATGGCGGTATCACCGTCACCTCGCATGGCCAGGGTGATAATACTCTCACGGTCCCCCATGCGTTTTATTCCATCCGTCCAGAATTCCCGCAGCTTTTCTGCATTGGTTTCGTAGTTCCACGCGCCGTCTTTTCTCCCGTCCCATTCCTTATGGGCGCGCATCATAGGCTCATGGTGCGTTGTGCCCATCACAATACCGTATTCATCGGCTAATCTCGGATTGTTCGGATCATCGCTATTAAAACTCGCCCACCACATAGCCGGCCAAAGGTAATTACCCTTCATTCGCAGGATTAATTCGAACAGTTTCTCATAAAACTGGTGATTGAATCCGCCGTAGTTTTCCACGGCCCAGCGTCCCAAAGCCGGCTCTTCATCGTTTAAGAAAATACCCCGATACTTAACGGCGGGGGGGCCCTGCAAGTATTTTCCCGGTTTTACAAAAAGGGCCTCACTGGTTTTAACCGGCACATCCGCCCACCAATACCAGGGAGAAACTCCGATTTGCTCAGATAAATCATAGATAC
>CAZMZR010000025.1:11184-40820 GCA_964570855.1 uncultured Pirellulales bacterium | reverse complement strand
ATCAAATCGGCAAACCCTGCAACATTATGACTTCATTTATAGATATCACTGAGCGAAAAAAAGCGGAGAAGATGCTTAGGGAAAGCGAAGAACGTTTTAAGAGTGTTTTTGAGAATACACTCATCGGATTATATCGCACGACTCCCGATGGCCGGATCATTATGGCCAATCCGGCGCTTGTGCGTATGCTCGGATATAATTCTTTTGGAGAACTTGCGAAAAGGAATCTGGAGCAATATGGATTTGAGCCGGATTATCCCCGCTCGGAATTCAAACGACTTATCGAAACAGAGGGCAAGGTCATCGGATTGGAATCTGCATGGTATAAAATGAATGGTACGGTATTGTTTGTGCGTGAAAGTGCACGGGCGGTTTGTGATAACGATGGAAACGCACTTTATTATGAGGGTACGGTTGAAAATATCACCGAACGCAAAAAAGCCGAAGAAGAACTGCAGAAGGAACACAATCTTCTGAGGCTGTTAATAGACAATATACCGGATAGAATATATTTGAAGGACAGAAAACATCAATTTATTCTCGGCAACGACACGGTCGTGAAATATGAAGGTTTTAAATACGAAAAAGACCTTCTTGGGAAAACAGATTTTGACCTTTATCCGAAGGAACTGGCGGAGCGGTTTTATGCGGTGGAGAAGGAAGTTATTCAAAAACGTCGGCCGTTGTTAAACAACGAGGAATTATTCATAAACAAGCAAGGTAATGAACAATGGACTTTGACAACAAAACTTCCTTTGCAGGATGAAACAGGAAACATTCTTGGTATCGTAGGTATTCACCGTGATATCACCGAGCGCAAAAAAGCGGAAGAAGAGATTACTAAACTTGGGCAATTCCCGAGTGAAAATCCGAATCCTGTACTGCGCTTGGGCAAAGACTGGACTATAATTTATAGCAACAAGGCAGGTTTTGCGATTCTTGAAACATTGGGCAGGCAGGTAGGAGAATCTCCGCCGGAAACTTTTACGCAGCGTGTGGGAAAGGCCGTTCGTTCAGGTCATATCTCGACATTTGATTTTAAATGCCACGATGGACGTATCTTTGAGTTGAAATTAGCACCCATTTTAGATATGGGATATGTTAATATTTACGGACTTGATATTACCAAGCGTAAGCAGGTTGAAGAAAGTCTTCGTGAATATCACGGACAGCTTCAATCTTTGGCTTCGCAGTTGACACTGGCGGAAGAACGTGAAAGACGCCGGATTGCTACAGCACTACACGATCAAATCAGCCAGCCTTTGGCTATCTCAAAAATTAAAATAGAGGAAATGCTGCACTCGGGGGGTTTAGATGATTCTCATAAGGTCCTCAGGGATGTGCGTGACTGGCTCAGCAAGGCCATGATGGATACGCGTTTGTTGACGTCCGGCCTGTGCTCTCCCGTATTATATGAGCTGGGTTTTGAGAAGGCCGTCGCCGCCTGGCTTGATGAGGAAATTCAGGGAAAGCACAATATCAGGACGGAGCTGTCCGTTGATGGGAAGTTGAAGTGTCTTGATGACGATATTCGAGCACTACTATTCCGGGATGTTAGAGAATTGCTCATTAATGTAGTTAAGCATGCACAGGCTAAGAAAGTAAAAGTTTCTATTAATAAAGTAAACGACATGATTCAGGTTAGGGTTGAAGATGACGGTATAGGATTTGAACCTGCCGAATTATCCTCAGCCAGAGGATCTGCATTCGGCCTGTTTAGTATCCGGGAGCGGCTGGAACATCTGGGAGGATGTTTTGAGATTGATTCTGCTCCTGGTCGCGGGTGCGGGATTACAATGCTGGCCCCGTTAAAACGAGATAAGGCTTTAGATGGAGAAAACAAATGAATATAAAAACTCTGATAGTCGATGACCATGGAATTGTACGTGAAGGCCTTCGTTCATTACTGGGCAAGCAACCGGATATAAAGATAATCGGAGAAGCTACTGACGGCCGAAAAGCGCTTGAACTTGTACGAGAGATTGTGCCGGATATTATCGTGATGGATATAACTATGCCGAACCTGAATGGAATTGATGCGACAAGGCAAATCGTCCATGAGTTCCCGGAAATTAAGGTAATTGCACTGTCGATGCATTCGAGTTCTATATTTGTAGCGGATATGATTAAGGCGGGGGCATCAGGCTACTTGTTGAAGGATTGCCTGTTTGATGAACTTGTGGAGGCTGTACGAATCGTTTATGACGGTGGAACTTACCTAAGTCCCGGAGTTGTCAGCGTGATAGTAAATGATTATGTGAATCGATTGACAGGTACCAGCGATTTACCGCTGGAGGCTCTTACAGACAGGGAACGAGAGGTTCTTCAGTTAATCGGCGAGGGAAAAAATACCAAGCAGATCGCTAAGCAGTTGCATTTAAGTACCAAGGCCATCGAAGCAAATCGTCGAAAAATTATGGATAAGCTGAATTCTCAAAGTGTCGCCGGCCTTGTCAAGTGGGCTATTCTCGGTGGGTTGACTACTCTGGAGGCAAACATTTCGGAATCTTAGGGTGGATTTGTTGTATTAGATTTTATTTACCTAAAGAACTATTTCATTTGAATTTGTCCGAACGAGGTATGGTGGGGGGGCGGAAAAACATCGCCGATATACATTAATGAAATTAGCTAACTTATCAAGTCGTCAACGTGGCAAAAGTATCTTTTTTGAGCGTATATTTTTTGTCAACAGATTTATATCCATTACAAGGTTGTAGCTTGTTTTTAATAATATCTACAATCCTTTCAGCAGCTTTACCATCCCACAGAGGAGGTATTTGCGTCTTTAGTAAGTCTCCATTCCTTGCTTTTTGATAAGCAGTAATAATCTTATCCGGAATCATATCGACGATATGGTTGACTTATTATCTAATTACAGCTTTTACTTGATTCGCCTTATGTTCATTACCACCAACACGTTCGATTACGTCAATAATTAACGAGACGCTCCTCTGGCAACCAAAGCGTTCTAAATAGTATTTTTTTGCTCGTTCACCCATCATGCGACGGAGTTCATTATCCAAGACAAGCGTTCTCAACGCTTTCGCAGCAGCTTTTACATCACCCGGTGCAACAACGAATCCGCATCCACTATCCTGCACAATATGTGCGACTTCACATTGCTCTGGACCAACGAAGAGCACTGGGCGACCTACGGCCAAAGTTCCGTAGACCTTGCTTGGCACAATCAATCCTTCCGTGTTTGGTTTTTGTGCCACGATATGTATGTCGCCGCTTGCCAATAGCAAGGGAAGTTCATAAAGCGTTACTGGAGGATGGAAAAAAATGTTATCGAGCTTTAGCTCTGCAACAAGTCGCTGTATGTCTCTAAGACCTTTTCCGTCACCTACAAGCATAGTCCGCAGGCTTGTATCAAAATTAAGTATTGAGACAGCCCTCAAAATGGTATCGAGATCATGTCCTAACCCAAAGTTACCAGAATAAAGGAGTGTAAGCATTATATTAATCGTGTTGCTTTTTAATCGCCTGATTTTCAGAACTGTGTTATTTTGTTGATATTAACTCTAATGGGCCATTTGTAATTTTTGACTGAGCATGAGATTGATTTAAAGACAAACTATCTTTACCGGCCAATTGCCAAAAACGTTCTTGCGGCACCCAATTATGAACGACAGTAATTTTATCACGCAGGGCTCCAGATTTAACCAATCGCTCTGACATAACATCTCCCAATGAAATAATCGCTTCTGAATTGCAGTATAGCAATCGGTTTAGTCTGGATAAAAACCGATAGATTAAGCTTTGCTTTCTGAGTACTTCATAGGCAACTGCAATCTCCGGATAAACATCCATCACCCAGATCATGTTTCGTGAACCTTTGACCTTCGCCAGCAACAAACCAATCAATGAGATAAATGGTGGCGTTGTCAGTGACACACATACATCAGGTTTTGGCATCCTCAGTGCTCGCCAGGTAGCGCTGAAGTAGAAAGACAGATAATCAACCATGCGTCCTAAAAGTTTTTTACGTCCGAATCCCGTTGTTTTGACTCGATGCACTTGTACTCCATCGATAATCTCCCGCCCGGATGCCATCAATTTCCCCCCGTTATACTTGCTGCAACTGCAGACCACGTGAACTTCATGACCTCGATGCACCAACGTAACCGCCAAATCGGCCAGCAATTGGCCCGTTGCCGCAACATCGGGTTTATAGAATTGATTTAGTAATAATATACGCATAAGCTACCTTTCAGTTATCAGTAGTCAGAGATCGGAAGCGAAAGATAGATTTTAGACAGAGCCTGCCCTGATCAAAGCCGAATGGGATAGCAGGATGCCAGGAATAACCAGACTTTTACCACGAAGTACACGAAGAGTACAAAGCTCAATGCAATAGTAAATATTCGATAGTAAACCGTAAATTCAAACCGGCAAACCCTTTATCCGGTTCGGAGATAAATTTGGAAATACTGCCGTCGTACGACTTGACCATATCGACCGTGCCGTCAGTGGACTTGCCGTCAATGATGATATATTCAATATCGGGATACCCCTGGGATAAAACCGAATCAATGGTATCTTTTATCAATCGTCCGGGGTTATAGCAGATTGTAATGATGGAAAATTTCATGTTTAGAGCGTGAGTGAAAAGTCAATAATCCTGGTTTAAGTAGGTGCAACTTGAGGTTCATCGTTTCCACATAGATCATTGCCTCGCTGCTATTTGTCAACGTTTCATAGTGTTTACTGAGTCGACGGTATTTAACAAACCAGCCAAAGATAACGTACGTTATCAATTTCCCACCCCCATGAGGGTGGGAGGAACACATGAATACCATTGCCAATGAAAGAACTATAAACAAAAGAGCGAAAGATTCCTTGCACTACCCTCCAGCATGTAGCGGAGGTCCAGCCAAAGACATGACAAAAAGCGGAACCGATAGATGCAGCATCTGGTGTGCCTCTGGCCGACAGGAGCCATGCGACCCGGGTGAAAAGGAACAACATACCGTTTCAAACTGTCCTGCATTTTGATGATCAAAAAGCAAGGGTAGCCATAGCCTATAGCCTCCTAACGCCATTCAATACAGGGGGATAGATTCTGTCGTCAGGCAGGCATACCCACTGAATCTTTTGGCACGCCATTAATACTTACAATGAACGAAGCAGCCTAGCGTTAGCGATTCCCACGCCCACTATATGTAGGGGGCTGGTTAACTGCAAATAATCCTTATAATAATCTTTTATATACTCTCTAAGAGCGGCCTTCCAGTCTCTCATAACATTAAGACCTCTAATACTCAGCTTACGATTGATGAGACGTTCTGATGGTGGTCGATCTGCAAAATAGACATCTTTAAAATAGGCCGAATCAACAGGAGTAATTTCAACTTCCTTCTCAAGGCCAAGGATTTTGATCAACTCACGAGCAACTTCCAATCGACTCGTTTCGCCTCCGCAAACCATGTTATAAAGCCCCCAGTACTCCTTCTCAATCAATAGCTTAACATTTCGGACAAAATCATGAGTATAGGTAGGTGTCCCTTCCTTATCATTAACTATGAATAATTCTTTTTTACCTTCCTTTAATTGCTTCATAAGCTTCTGAATGAACTTCTTATCCTTTTTAGGCCCCCCTCCCATCATCCATCCAGCACGACATACCAAATATCGTTTTGCATTTTCAATAACAAAACGTTCGCCCATGTACTTCGCCCGAGCATAAACCCCAAGAGGATTGGGCTGATCCCAATCGTCATATAACTTTTTATCTCCATCAAATATTCCTGCTGTACTGATGTAGAGGAGTGGCACATCTAATTGATTAGCAATATATACCGCATGCTCAACTGCTAAAGTATTGGTTTCGTAGGTATCATCCTCATTCTGCTCGCAAAACTCTAGATCAGTGTACGCTCCCAGATGAAAAAGGAAATCAGGTTGAAATTCCTCAACATCCTTTTTGTATTCTTCATAATTACGAAAATCCAAGTAATTTAACCAAGACTCGTTTACGTCTTTATCTGTACATCTTATTTCACTATCTGCCCTAAACTGTTCATAGAAGGCTTCACCCAACATGCCTCCGCAACCTGCCATATATATCTTTTTATTTATGCTATCCATCCATATTTCCTTTTCTGTCAATCTTTTAGAGTTTGGTAGTGAACAGTCCAGTGGATTCAACTCTTAGTGCTACACAAAGGTAAAGAGAATATGTCATGCTATGCCTTTTGTCCAATGACTAACATAGATTTCCATAAATAGGGAAAACGGCCAATGCCAGAGAACCCGATTACCCGAAACCCATTCTCCGACAAAAGCCGCGATAAAGTCACGCGGCTCCAAAACTTGATGTGCCCGCCATGCCAAAGAGCGGTGTGGTGGGTATCCCAATGGTTAAATATCGACAAGGCTAGGTTTTTTATGTAGCCATGATAAGGAGTGGTGACGACTATATAGCCACCCTTCCGGAGGACACGCCCGGCATAGATAGGCAGTAAATGTGGAGAAAACAGATGTTCACACACCTCTGTCGAAACGACGAGATCAAACTCTTGCTCTCGCGATAAGAGATCGGCTGGATTATCCTGAACGCCAAAGGTATAGAAGGAAATTTCAGGATAAGATGTTCGCGCAATCTCAACACCCTTCTTGTCGTATTCGACACCGACAACCTGATAACCCGATTTTTGGAGTTCTGAACAGAGCGATCCATTCCCAGCACCAAGGTCAAGTACTCTCTTTACGTCCAACCGTTTCAGGATTGCAAAAATATGAGGCACAAGGTACGCACACGAGGTAGGTCTTTGCGCGGTGGCCCATCCATAATCTTCTACAACATTCTCTGGCATTCTTGGGCTCCAAGTAATCAGAAACATAACATATGATTAATGAGCACATCTGCTCAATATTATGGTCTATCTTTCTAAAAGCTCTATTCTCTCGAATCGAGCGTATCGCACCTATGAGTTGAATCGGAAGGCTTGGCAAACATGCCATCGCCCCTCTTTATTTCATGCACTTTCAAACAAACCATCTGCTCATACATTGCATTAAGAAGGCAATACACATATCCCGGTTTCCCATCCCAAAAACCACCTCGTATTATAAACATGTAACAAAACCGAAGCATAGGTCTCGCTGGCAAATAATACGACAATCGCTTTAAAAATCTTCGGCGTCTTAGAGCATCTACCGAAACAAGGCATTCCCACCCCACTTTCCCTTCTTTAACTTTCTGTATATTTACCAAAGCATCCTGTGATGAATATCGATTGTGACGTTCTAACCAATCACTGATTCCTTTACTAAAAGAATAGTGTTCATAAGGCGTCTTCATAATGCCAACACCGCGTTTTGCATCAGTTTCTCGCTGACCGTGCCCGAATTGCTCAAAGCGAATCTCTCCTAATTTGTGAAACCGCATTTGGTATACAGGATAGGTTGCAGCGTGCTTGAGCCAGCGACCCCACAACATCATCTTTGATGGCACCAGATAGCCGCTTTTCTCATCCTTGGCAACCACCTCATTACATTCTATTTTCAACTCCTCAGTAGAACGCTCATCTTGGTCCAAATGAAAAACCCAATCGTATTTGAATGTCAACTCGTCAATCGCATAATTCCGCTGGTCCGCCATATCATTAAAAACATGCTGAAAAACTCGACAACCTCTCTGTTCAGCAATTTCGACTGTATTATCCTGGCTAAAACTGTCAAGAACGACAATGTCATCACACCATACAATTGAATCAAGGCACTTCGACAAATCTTCAGCACCATTACAAGTTAGGATGAGAATACTAAACATAAATTAATGACTCCCAAGTATAATGCTTCAACTCATTCATTTTGCATGAGGAGAGATACAACCAACACGCACGAATCGAATTTAACGATGTCCAACCCTGTGCTACCACAGCACATTGGGAACATTACGCAAGGTTAAAAGGCCTAATAGCCTCTGACAAAGCTTCGGTTACAGATTTGCTTCACATTAATTATACTCGGGCTAACGTCACGCATCCGGGCTTGGACGTCTTTCCTAGTAGCCAGTTATAAACCTGTAACATCTCTTTTGCCACTCTATCCCATGAAAACTCTGCACTTACCCAATTCCGTCCCTTAAATCCCATTTTGAGCAACCGCTCTGAACTAAGGCTTAAAGCCTCTTCTAAAGCCACCGCAATGTGTTTACTCCCAACTGGAACCCACCAGCCGCAATCATGCTCTTTCAGCCCACTCCATGGAGCTCCGTGAGTTGTTATTACAGGTATTCCAGAAGCTAATGCTTCAGCAATAGCAATCCCATAATTTTCATTATGAGTCGGCAAGATAAACAGTTCCGCCAGATTAAATGCCGCATATCGATCTTCTCCATAGAGTGGTCCCGCATACGTCATTCGTTCAATAACTCCCTTCTTCTGAAAAGCCTTTATTATCTCAGCAGAGTGACCTCGTTCATCAGGCCCCACAATCAACAGGTGCCAATCATTGTACTTAAGTGCAACCTCTCCCCAAGCATCTGCAAGATATAGAAGGCCCTTCGTAGGATTAATACGTGACATATAAAGCAGGATTCGTTTTCCTACGCACTGCGGAAATCGCTCAAGAATATCATTGTTACCTGCTTTGTCATAAAAATTGTTGCAATTAACGCCATTGGGGATCACCGCCACTGGATTCTCCAAACCATAAGTTCGAATGCTCTTCTTCTCACTTTCCGCAGTTGCATGTATACAAGCAGCCGAACGAAGATTGCGATTGTCAAATAATGCACCAGCCAATAATTTCTTCCAACGAGACTTCTTTAACCTTAAAGGCTCAAGTGAGCCACGTGGAGTGATTATTAGAGGTCTTGAGTTTATGCGAGCTGCGTAACACCCCTTCCACATCGGATACTCCCAAAGACCATGAACATGAACAACATCTGCCCCTTTAACTAAATCTGTAATACCTTTTCCAAATTCTTTACTGTACCAAATTGTATTCCGCATTGTCGGCTCAAAAACATACAACCTTACGCCATCAACTTTGCTTTTTAATACCGTATCCGCTAATGGCCCATTCAATGTCGCAAGAGTGATTTCACAACCAGCATTCACTAATTCGGTACAAAGACCCGGAACAGATTCAGCGGGGCCACCGGTGTGTTTGAATAAGCCGGAAATTATGTGGAGTACTTTCATCATTTAATCACAGATCCAACTCATAAGTGCAACACACAGATAAAAAGAACGTGTGCTGTTATACTGTTCTCATCCAAATATTGTTTGTGCAAAACGGAGTCTGCCTATCAATGAGTTATTTCTCTTCTGGCCAAAGCATACTTGTTGCTAAAGTGACGTATAGAATAACATAACACACTCAGCACTAAGAAGGAAGATACAAGCCCCCCAAACACCTTAAAGAATGAAGTTTCAGTTTGTGTAATCCCCATCAATACGACAACACAACACCCCTGCCCAAAAAGTTTGTTAGGAATTGAATAGCAGAAAAAGCTGTAAATACGGCCAGCCAACAATCCTAACAAATATATAGAGATATACATACCCAATATACCAAAATCAACATACGCATACGCCATATACCCTATTCCAATGCTCACTCCTTCATCAGAGCCTGCCACATGAACTCCGGAATATAATTTAGTGTCTGCGGAATCATCAAGTACCTCCTTGTTCGGAAACAACAGTCTCGGACGCAGTACATGCATGATTGCTTTAAGAAACAACTTTCCATTTTCATGGGGAACTATACTAGGAACATTCAATAATGTGTAGCCCATAAAATCCACCTCTTCTATTCTCCGACAAATACTGCCTCCTGCGTCTATTAAGTCCGAAATACCAAGCTGGCCAACAAGCTCAGAAAGAACTTTAAATCTGTCCATATTGGAAATCGTAACGACTTGTCCACTCCATCCCTGGTTTAACGTTATTCGATATTCAGATTTTATACTTGTCCATATAAGTCCTAACATTAGAACAAATATCATTAGCAAAGCCACAATGGCTACCGTGCGGGCTTTCACCACAGGGCCAACCACTGACAAATATGCAATCGCTATGATGATAAAGACCATCTTAAACGTGGAAAAATAGCCTAAAAACCCAATTATCATCTCGAAGAGAATACAGGCTCCTAATAGATATTTATCACGTGCACGACCCTTTTCTATAGATAGATAGACATAGCAAAAGAGCACCACCCATTTTAGCCGAAAAACCACAACTAGAAACTGGCTTATACCTAGCACCACAAAAGTCCGTGAACTGAACCATAATGTTCCGATGGTAAGAAACAAATACCAAAGAAAATATGTTTTAATCGTATTCGATTTACCAATAGACTCATCTTTAATCACACCTTTGCGAGAGGTCCCTTTGCCTGTCAGTATTCCCAGTACGAGAACCACTAGACCAAGCAGCATCAGCCAAATAGCAGTAGTTATCTCACATGCCCCTCCTGAAAAGCCGACATTTTCAAGTGGAGCATTGTAAAAATCATAACGGAATACCTTCAGAGATATCTGTAACCATTGAAAAAACACAACATACGGCAAAATGCAGGGTTCACTTCTACGCCATGTCAATAACACTAATATTGGAAGAGTCCATAAACAGGCTAACGAAAGAAGGACATTGGCACTGCATAACATTAAGCAGGACAAAAGAATCAATATCACCCAAAGCTTCCTATACCGTTCTATTACAGAGCGAATTGTTTTTGTATACTGAGTTATGTTTAAATACTTCCATCCATTTTTTCTGAATATTTTTTTCAGAATACTTTGAGCATGATTCCTTTGCCGCCACACAGGCGTCTTTGTACAAATCCGCATTTTCCAAATAATAAGCGATTCCCGCGAATAAGGATTCTGCATCAGCCTGCTCACAAATGTAGCCGTTCCGCCTGTGTTCTATTAATTCAGGAAATCCCCCTCTGGGGAAAACGACACTTGGAATTCCGGCATGCTTTGCCTCAATAACAACATTTGCTGAAGATTCTTCCTGAACCGAAGGGCAAATATGCAAATATGCTGATTGAAGTTCAGCCATAACATCCATGCTGTAACCACAGAATAGAATTCTATCTGCCAAGTCGTTGGTTTCAATTAATTGAATGAGTCGTTTAGAAAAGTCTATATCAAGATCAATGCTTCCCCAAAAGTGAAACTTGACATCGCAATATTCTTTACATATTTTCAATGCCGAAAGAACCGCAATATCAACCCCTTTTTGTTTGCGAATTTGTCCAATATAGACAATGGCACGTTCATTCTTATCCTTGATTTTGATTTTCCTGGATACGTCATATGTCAGACAATTATTGATGACTATCCCTTTTCTCTTGTCAATATTGTTTCTATTCAAACGATCCAATGTGTATTTTGAATTGGCCACAAACCTTTGTACTTTGGGTTCAATAATCCTTTTCCATAAAAAGCGATGCAAACCATTGTTCTCAGGCGGATCACCAATCCGAAAAACAACATCGGCCTTGATCCAGGCCAAACTAAACCATACATATAAAAACTGTATATAATTTGGAACATATAAATGAGTGGGCCTAAATGTTCTGGACACCTGAATAACTTTGTAGGCAACTAAAATCATTCCAATAAGATTTTTCATATAATGAACTGGATTGCCTGACAACCCAAAAAAACTGGGTCCGAATCTTGCCGGATGATAAACAAAGCTTCCTTCAGTCAAAGCTTCCTTCAGCAGTTTTCCACCATTCTTGACGACAACACACTCTACGGCAACACCGCCATCTCTAATCATTTTAATAACTTTTAGATTTGCACGCTCGCCACCATAAAATGCCTCATAACCAAGTATAGCTAAAACCTTGATGTCTCTGATGTTACTCACAATACGCCTCATCACCCTCTAAATTCAATTCCTTCATCTATCACTCTAGCAGGATTACCTCCTACCATAACACCTGGGGGGACATCTTTTGTCACAACTGCGCCGGCTCCTACAACAGCACCTTCTCCGATGGTCACCCCTTTTAATATCGTGGCATTCATACCAAGCCAAACTCTATCGCCTATTACAACAGGAGCGGTCTCGGTCTTTTGTATCCCATTTTTGTAAAGCTTGTGAAAATCATGGTCACAAATGGTCACTCCCCAGGCGATTGCACATTCTTTACCAATGGTGACCGACTGTTTGGAGATAATCATGTTATTACCAGTTGTAAAAGTTTCTCCCTGGAATTCAATTCTTCCATTTTCTAAAATCCAAACCAGCGAACCACGCCCAATCTGATTGTATCCCTTTATATGCAGTTCGCCATATTTTCTTATATACATGGCAGTACGTCCAGCCCATCCCCGGAAGCTGCTTCTCTCTGTTCCAAATACCAGAAAACCCTCATTGTCAAACACGATCTGACTATTTTTTTCCAAAGAAAAACTGGACAGGCCATTCACATAAGCACAGAACCCTAAATATGACCTTGAAACAGACTTTCTCACAACATGGCTGGAAAAATGAAACATAAAACTTCGAAGCAAATGAAACGGCGCTTCAGGTTTAATATGCGAAAGAGGATTCTTCATCTGTTCAGTCTATACTAATTTCCTTCTGGCACATAACCTCTCCGTTTTTTTCGGTTCCTTTTATGGAGGAAATCCTTATGAAAGTGCTCACAACTGTTGCATGTTTTCGAGTGGGCCTGAGGATGAAGACATCTGTTGTCAGGCAGTATTAGCTGATTGGATTTCTTTAAAGGACAAATAACGCACTTTATCCCGGTTGCCAACCCACCTTTCTTACGGCATATCATAACCAGATTATTAGCAAGGGTAGGCAACAGTGAAGCCAGAACCGGCTGCATATAACGCAGCGCAGGAACTTTAAATCCCGCCCCTGTAAAGAACTCTATCTCAAACCAGGGACCAATCATTTGTTTAAGTGACGCCTTAGAATAGTGTGCCACATGACCATACGCATCGAAATCAAGTTTCGTCAAAAATCCCTCTTGTCCAACCCTCGGAAATACTTTGTCCATGCCAAACAAGACCGCCAAACGATTCCCCAAGCAATGAATATTGGGAGTGGAGACAATAAAATATCCATCGGGGTTGATTATTCGCGATATTTCCGCTAAAAATAATTGGGGAAAAGTAATATGCTCAATGACCTCGGTTAAAATAATTACATCAAAAGAATGGTCCGGAACAGGCATCTGATTTATGCCGTCTTGATAATCCCCAAGTATTCCTAAATCCATCTTGATCAATTCTGTGTTCGTCGGGCAATTCTCCAGTACAAACTGATGCCTGTCAATTGCGGACAATTTCACAGAATTTCCAAATTGGGAATAGATCGCATTTAAGATTTCCCCCTGTCCGGGCCCTATATCCAAAATACTGTCGCCAGGCTTAATGCATTTCAAGCAAGCCTGCTTCCCAACCGCATTATGATTTCCGGACAGAATCCACTCTTTACACTTATTTTTTATCGTAGCAAGCATGACTCACCTAACAATATCTTCATTACAGCTTATTTGCCTAATGCAACGAATGCTTCCAAAACCCCATCCGTACTTCTATCTACCGAATAAGAAGCACTCTTTTCTGCAACAGCTTTTTTAACCTCTTTAGAACGACATATTGGTATAAAACGCTCTATTGTTGCAACTAATTCTTGAATATTACCCATTTCATAAACTTCGCCTGTTTTACCCACTTCGATCAAGTCCGGAGCACAACCGACCTCATTCGAAACAATAGCTGGAAGCCCACATGCCATTGCTTCGTTAACAACAAGACCCCATGTTTCTCCTCCATCTGAAGGAAGTACTAGAATATCCGCTTCACAGTAATAGGCGACAATCTCTTTCTGATTCTTGAATCCTTCAAAATATATATCGTGTGCTATTCCAAGCTCCGTCGCCAATTCCCGCAATTTGCTTTCCATTGGGCCCGATCCAACAAAAACACCTGAGGCGTTAATTCCTCGTTTCTTTAATAATGACACCGCCAGAATAACGTCTTGGGGTCTTTTTTTAGGAATAAACTTCCCAACAAACAGCAATACAGTGCCACCTTTGTCCGTTTGATCTAAAGTATCATTACATTTGTTTAAGTTGTTACGAAATAATGAATTGTCAATACAATGAGGAGAAAAGAAAAGCCTTGATTCAGGCGCACCGTAGTAACGATAATACTCTTTTGACCTCTGGCCGACATAAAAGAATCCGTAAAACTGCTTCATCAACCAACGATAGAGAGGCACCTTGAGAACTCGTTTTGCGAGACTCCTTGATGTTACTAACTGTGAATCACTGCGTACAAACAAAGGTAAATTCTGCCTACGACAAGCACAAAGAGCCTGCAAGTATGAATACAAATTCCAGCCGAAAATAATAACCGCATCAAACTTCCCGCTTGCAATGCGCATCGCAATTTCAGGGGTATTGCAGCCCCAAAAATGATTGACGCTAGGCTTCTTTGATATATTCTCCAAAAAAGTGTAGGAATACCCATCTAATAAATCAACGTCCCACTCAAACTCAATCCCGAAACCGGCAGCAGCCTGCCCTGTTGGCGTTTGGCGGTGGGCAAAAAACACCTCCAAATCAACTTCCTTCGCCAGCGACCTAAACCACGGGGCCTGATACTGAATAGGATGACTTGTTAATACTGCAACCCGCATAAAACAACCTTATAACGATTTGAAAAACCATAATGTTGACAACCCGTTATCAATTACGACCAAATGCTACTTTCTACACTCCACCCCCAGACAGCCTTGCCATCTGGATACATCTTCAACCGCCTGAAACATAGCGTCAATAGAATCTCGGAACTGAGCTCTTCTAATCTCTTTAAAACCAGCCTGTCCAAGCTCGTGCTCAATTGATTTGTAGTCCCACATCCAGAGATGCTTACTGTTGCCGATCAAACCAAATATTAGTCCTCTCAACCCCCTGCATCTTTTCTCTTCCCCCAAAGATGTGTCTTTCATGAAAGTTATTGCCGCTTCGTGAGAATCATTACGGGAATAATTTCTAATACACTGCTCAAGGTCGGGCATTACCAATCGGAAAATTCCACCTTCATGAAGAATTTCGTACGTGTTAGATAATGCAATCCTAATATCCTGAAGCGAGAGATGCTCAAGTACATGGGAACAGTAAACACCCTGACAAGACTTTCTTTTTACTGGTAAACCTTTAACAATATCTCCATACTCAACGCCTTCTGGAAATCGAGACTCATTCTTGTTGTACAATTTCCCGATAATTGGAATACGTTCAAAACGTAACGTCGGAGAGGCGTCAAAATTCCTCCAGTTGTTGGCAGCAGAACAACCGCATCCGTACTGGATATACTGAGCCTTTTCCATATTTTGCCCCCGTTTTTTATTTGTAGCCCATTTTTAAGAAATGTCTTTCTTGATTTTTCCAAATGCAAATATCACAGGTTTCATAAATCCTGGAGAAACCTTTTGGTGCAGAACACCCCAAAAATAGGCAATCTTTGAAAAAGAAAGATAGGATGGCTCGGCTTCATACCCATACACAACGCACTCGAAACCATTCCTTCTCATGATGTTCCTTAATATCCGGATACTATTACACTTGTAAGTCGTTGGAAAGACATCCTCCTCTTTTCTCCCATCTTGTACAACAGATGTCATTTTGAGTGATACTTGTTGGGAATAAGCGTCGCTGCTAGCACAATGTAGGACCATCGATTTGGTGTTCTTATGTACAAATAGCCATCATTTTTTAAAACGCGTCGGATCTCCAAAAATATCATATCCGGATTCTGCATGTGCTCCAAAACATTATCGCAGACAATTAGATCAATGGAATTGCTCTCAACAGGCCATGAATCATTTTGTATCTGATAAAATTCATCCAAAAACGGATTATCATGAGCATCTTTATCAACATCGATTCCAATAACTTTAGCAACCTTTCCTTTCAGAATTCGGAGATTCCTCCTAAGAGGCACCATATCTTCATTATATGAGCCTCTTTCGCAACCAACATCAAGAACAACAAAATAGCCATCAAGAAGTGAATTGACCCTGTTATAGAAAGCTACCGTTCCATCGATATCCGTGAATCCGCCAAATCTGGCTTCGGGATACATTTTCCCCTTAATAGTCATCGTGTTTTCCTTTAGAGGTGCTTACCACCTAAATGTCCCGAAAATATTAAATTCTTGCCTCATGATTGCGTTCACAGAATTATAAAACCCTGCGTTGTCGCATCCATAACAATCGCGAGAATAGTCTCATGAAAAATATGTGATCGCCCGCGCCCCATTCAGCCAGGGACTTCGACCATGGATCATATCCTATGAGATCGACAAAAAACTCCTTCTCGCTTGCACTCGGCATACTCCATATTTCATCTATTATTCTACTGTTCGAGACAACATAATGCCAATCAGGCCATGAACCAACAGTGGCAATGCCAGTCAACTGTTTACGTGGAAACACAACTTTAGATATCTTTCGTTTTATCACCCCCAACATAAATTGACGAGCCCGTTTGGCTTCCGAAGCATCAACCCGGGCACAGTAGTTGTTATTTTTGATTTTTGAAGCACGTTCTCCGGTAATCACGGCAATAGCTTTGCCGAACAAAACACCATTGAGCTTATGCTTAGCCGGTATTCTTCCATAAACGTCTAAAACATCTTTGTCGGAAATAACATGATCCCAGGGCAAAGTTCTCAGCAATACTGCACGTCCGGAAAAACCCGCCCCTCTTGACATAGGTCTCATTCGTAAATCTTCAATTGCCAGTCGGTTGCTGTTACTGTTAGAACGCAAATTTGGCGGAAATCGCGTTTCAAGCCGGTGATTGACCAACTCTTGCCATTTATAACGCAAATTGGTATGCGCGTGATAAAAGGAGAAATTAAAATCAGCAAAATCATACAGAGGCAACGGCTTGCCCATAAACAAACGGTGTCTACGGTTGAACGCAAGGCCTTTAAATAGGCAATCCACATAACACCCCGTATAGACCCCTCCGAAATTTAAAGCCTCCAACTTGTTTTGAAAACCCAAATAATGACTGTCAATCGATATCCACATGCCTCCGGCAATTCTCATTGTTTCCGCTGCAGTTCTCGGATAGTATTCTGGGTCTCGTTGCCAGGTATGATGCTCGGCCTGTGCGACCGCTGTCAACCTTTGGGCCGTTTTTACCTCAATGTTGTATTGGTCATAAAACGTCATGCATTCCATCTCGGATGGCCGCGGCGCACCAAAGAGAATTCCGCGTGAATCAGCCCCTGCACTGAGAAAAACTCCCGTTTTTCCCAACGTCGGGGCAGTGCGTCTTCGCATAGCACTGCGAAATGCTTCTGCCAGTTCATGAATCAACACCTCTTCACTTTCATTAGGAACGCGTTCGAGGTATTTCGGCTTCCAGTAAGACGAGTGCTCTTCATGAACGGCACGCCCATCTTGAATCCGCCAAATATAGTGAGAAGCCGCATCGAGTTGCTCCATTCCTTTGTAGAAGGTAAATGGATGAACGCCGGAACCGGTACTAATAGATTCAGCAAATGTAACAAAATCCCATTCGAGCGAATATCCGTACCGCTTCAATTCATCCGCAAGCACGTCCGGATGCGAACACAACACAAAAGGCCCCTTGGGGCAATAATACATGGGGAACACACCAAGTCGATCTGTCCAAAGATGGAGCCGTCTCTTATGAGAGTCATAAATTACCACACAATAGGTGCCATTAAGTTCATCACTCAGTGATTCAGGCGATTCAAGCCATTTATCCATCACCAGTTTGCAGGCCCTGCCACCTTCAAACGGCAACTGCCGAGACTTGTTCCATTCAGCTTCTTCAAACGCGAGGCGGCCTCCCAACGCAACGTACGTGCCGCTCAAAGGATCTGATGCAGGGGCCCATAGACCCAAGTCATCAACCCGTGTAACCCCGATATCGATACCATCACAACTACATGTGGAATGCACAGTTGTTTTTGCAAACGAAAGTTCTCTCAAAACATCTTCGCAACCATATGGTCTTGAGAAACCAATAAACAAACCACTCATTTCTCTCCTCATGTTTCCTTGAGATTCTATTAATTCGCCGTAGTTTTGAATTTCAATATTGGTAGAATTAAGCTCTTTCCCGGCAAATATACCACCAATTCCAAAAGCTGTTTGGCAAAAAAAAGACGAAGTGCACAGAGATAGACTGTAATGTATATCATTCCAAATATCACAGCAAAGACAAAACTATCCGGAATAATCTTTAAAAGACCAAAGGCCGTCTTTGCCAAAACACAGGCCACGCCAACGCCAATTACGGGCGGAAACATCGCATTTTTTATACCACTCCAATCCGTCCCCCTTCCAAACAAAAGAACAACAAAACTTGCACACATATAAACAACGGAGTTTACCGCCAATCCAATCATCAAAACTCTTATCCCTTTGTCCATAAGGGTCAATAAACATACAAGCGTGCCTATAAAAATGATCCCATCTACCAGCAAGCAACATTTTTTCTGCTCATTTGAAAGTGCCAACCGATAGGCCGCCAAACCAATTGACAAGGCAGCAGCAAAGGCCATTGCTGGCGGTAGTAAAGGAATGACACTCAACCACTTACTCCCATAAATTACAGAGATGATAGGACTTGATAAAAGAGAGAATATCACGGCAACGGGAATCACAGACCATGCTACAATCCGAAGGATCAACCCAGCAACCCGCCTAAAGCGTTCTGATGCAATCGGAATCTTGGTCATGATCGGGTAGATGGCAAATAGCAATTGGAATGACATTTTATAACAAAATATTACTCCTAAACCATTTGCCCTGCCAGCAAAACCGACAACAGTATACCCCATGGCACTGGTCATCATTGAGGTTTGAATTAACTGTTTTCCCTTTTCAAAACAGTCACTGACAATGCGATTTAAGCCAAATGACCACGCTCCACGGTACTTAGCCGAAGACCACTGCCATGTAGGTCGCCACTTCTCAATCAAAAAAAGGTCAACAATAAATGGGATGGGAACTAGTAAAGTAGGCACTAACAACGCAATGACTCCAAATCCCTTCATTGCCAACAGAACAGATAATAAACTGCTGGAGAATATTCCTACCGCGTGGAGTATTCTCATTTTTTTCCAATCGAGGGCACGCTCTAGCATTTTGCGTCTCAACCCACAGGGAAGCTCTAGGATAAAAACAAGAGATACAATATGCAGTACACTGGAGACCTGAGCCCCGCCACCCAAATAACGCATAACAAAAGCCGTAACGTTCGTCAATAAGAATGCCACAAGCTGAATCACTATTCCAGCAGTAAAATGAGATTGATAGCAAACATCACGATAATCCCTAATTTGAATAGTATGAGCAATAAAACTATTGTGAGAAAAAATACTGATAAAGCCAAGAATACTGGTCAGCAACGTTAATTTACCATATTCCGCTACTGGAATAATCCTCACAAGGATAAGCATTATCCCAAACTGTATCGCATCACGGAACACATTGAATCCGGTATTCCACAATACCGCTTGTTTGGCCCTTTTTCCGAGGTCTTTCATATAAATTGGTGCCTACGATGATTTGGATATAATCAAAGCGAAATACCATATTTTGTTATCCAGTAGTTGAGAACATAAAGGGCCCAAACACGACACCAGTTGACTTTGCCTCGCTCGTAATGACACCACATCTTTTTCAAAGCGTTTTCCTGGTATAGTCCCTGTCCTGGTTTAAGAAAAAAGTGCTTCATGTCTTCTCTTAATTCTTCGGAAAACCATTTCTCAAATGGCAAGACAAATCCCTGTTTAGACCTGTATATACATTCACTGGGGATGTCCCCATTAGCGCCAGCAACCAGCAGTGGCTTAGCGGTAACGGTATCCAACTTCATCTCTCCAGGAATTGACATCATGAGTTCTACCAGTTCGTGATCAATCAGTGGAACTCGAATTTCCAGTGAATGGGCCATACTCATCTGGTCAGTATCCCGCAGTAGCGTTGACCGCATATAAGTATTCATCTCCAGCAACGAAGTACGATTAATCGGACTAAGCGAAAGGCTTTTCTGTGCCAATTGCCGGGCTTCAACTGGAAACCAGTCAAGATTGTCAGGAAGCAACTCAGAAACCAGAAGTTTTTCAGCCTGCAAATTGGAAAATACCTGCCGGGACAAAAAATATGGGTGCTCAGAATAATTAATCATCTCTCCAATTTTACGGAACTTTTCAGAATTTCCAAACCGGCTCATTAAGGTACCGGAAAATCTTGGAAATTTTTTCAGGGTAGAAGCATGCCGCTCAATAAGCAATGGCTTGCTGAATCCTTCATAACCTGCAAAAACCTCATCCCCACCTACACCTGAAAGCGCCACCGTCAACCCAGCATCTTTCGTCAACTTTGAGACAAACCAAGTGTTCAAACCATCAACACTCGGCTGATCAAATGCATCCATCGCTTTGGTCAAATTTGTTTTCACAATTGAGCCTGATAATTCAAGCTCAGTATGCTCGCAGCCCAATCGTTGAGATGCGAGTCTTGAGTACCTTCGTTCATCAGTTTTCTCATCATCAAAAACAATACTAAAAGTCTTGATTCGTCGAGACGATGCTCTCTGCATGAGAGCCACTATGGCCGTACTATCAATACCCCCACTTAAAAATGCTCCCAAAGGTACATCAGCGATTAAGCGGCTTTTCACTGCTTGTTGTAACTTTTCCTTGACTAATTCATTCACTTCCATTACCGAGCGTTCTTTAATCTGAAAAGATAGATCCCAATACGATTGGCATTTCACCTTTTCATCTTCAACTGTCATGAAATGAGCCGGGGATAATGATTTTATTCCTTCAACTAGAGTATATGGTTCCTGAACAGAACCATAGGATAAATAAGAAAGCAAGCCTTTGATATCCAGCTTTCTCTTTATTAAATCTGACTCGATAAGTGCACGTACCTCCGAAGCAAATATCAATAGACCGTTAGTTTTATAATAATAAAGCGGTTTGATCCCCAGACGATCACGCGTCAACAGCAATCTCTTCTTGGAGCTGTCCCATAGCGCAAAAGCAAACATACCATGCAGGTGTTTACAGAAATCGTCCCGCCATTGGGCATATGCTTTTAATATTACCTCTGTATCCGAATCTGTTTCGAAACAATGCCCTTGCTGTTTTAATTCACTCCGTAGTTCCCGGTAATTGTAAATTTCACCATTGAAAACCAAGTAGTTTCCAGTTTGCTGATCATGCATCGGCTGATGTCCGCCCAAGGAGAGGTCAATAATCGACAACCTGGTGTGCCCGAAAACACATTGCGGATATTCCGATACTGTTACAATTCCGAAATCATCCGGCCCCCGGTGTCGCTGCACTTGAACCATCCGGCTACATTGATCGTAGTAATGTTTGTCTCTATTGGTAAAAGCGACTATTCCTGCAATTCCACACATGATTACTACCTATCAAGTATATCACAACATGCGGTGAAGACTTCCTCAACCGAGATACTATTCATACACTGATGATCAAGAGGGCATTCTGCTTGTAAGCATCCCTCGCAAGGTACAGACTTTCTAATAACTTGATGAATCTGCCCATAGGGATACCAGCGTCCGGGCCAGTCCTGAGCCGAACAGACCACAACACAAGGCGTGTCAACAGCTGCAGCCAGATGCATTGCACCAGTATCATTTCCTAAATAGAGCCGGCAGAATTTCAGTACCGCAGCCGATTCTCTAACTTTTAGAGTGCTATCAACATTGATACCAGTTCCAAGTCTATCAATGAGGTAGTCTCCTAATTGAGACTCTGAACTTGATCCTAGAATTATAGGGAATCCACCATGGGAATCATTTAACTTTTTTAGCACTTTTAAATATCTGTTTTTCGCCCATATTTTTGAAGGCCATTTCGCCTCAGGACACACACCAAGCAAGACTTTACTCTCCCAATCTTCCCCAACTTTTTCTGAAAGACTCTTTCTTGCATTGGCAATCTCTTCAGAAGTTAAACAAAGATCTATATGTCGCTTCCGCAATGGGGGTACCTCAATTCCTGATGCTTCTAGTCTATACATATAATGATCAAGCTCATGTTCCAGAACAGCTAAAGGCCTCCTTGATTTGCTGATATCTGGGAGGCTTTCTATTTTATCTGCTCCTATATAATGTCGAATTCCTGCAAGTCTGAAAAATATCTTATCCCGTCTTATTTGCCATGTTTGTCGCTGTCGGGGTGCTAAGTAGATCAATGCATCAAATTTATGCCGTCGTATCTCATTTAACTTCTTAATCAAAGAGACAATTTGGCTGTTATTTCCAGGTTGATATCCTATGTATTCATCAACAATGCCCTCGGGAAGAACGTCCGCAGGAGTAACAAAGTTTACCCCAGGATGGTCATCCACTAACATCACAATATGGGCTACAGGAAACTGTCTTCGTATGGCCTGAAAAACTGGAAGACAAACAATGGTATCCCCCAATTGCCCTATTCTGAATATTAAGATATTTCGGTAGCTCTCTATGATATCCACAAAGCTGATTTTACATTCATATGCCTATAAGGCTGATTAGGAGAGAATGTTGCGTATGTCTTACCACTTTAAATGTTGGAGGCTGGTGAAGCTTTGGCTTCGAGCGGCTGGCGTTCGCATATTTGGCCGCTACTATAACAGCTTTTCGTGGTTCGCAGTTCGGGCAGTTTAGCGAATAGCGGATAGAAACTAAAGACGGCAGTAGTCAAAAACACTAAAAGACGTTGTTCCGTATGACAGTATGTCAGTATGATAGTTTGACGTTGTGACAGTCGTGTCAGTATGACGGTTTGACAGTGTGACGGTTTTACTGTACCACCGTGTCACCGTACTACCGTTAAACCGCTAAAGTACTGCTGCAACCGTGTTTGAGGTTACGCTTTCACCTGCCTTGTTCGTGGCGAAGATGCGATACTCCCAGTCCTTACCCCGCTCCTGATTGTTCAGTGTGGCCTCGGACTCTATTGCCATACTCACCAACATCCAGTCGCCCGAAGGACGCTCGCGCCGTTCGATCTTATAGGCCGCAACAGGACGTTCTTAGCAGCTGTATAAGTGTCGATCTGCGATGTTGGCTTAATTTAACTCACTTCAGGTCTGCAATATCTCGGTGCAAACCTGAAATTTCAGAATTACACAATGAAATAATCTCGCCCTCATGAAAAGCAAACCCATCTCATTCCTAACTTACTTATCATAATGACAAGTCGATTTCAAAAAAACGAATTTTCTATAACAATTAATGACATGGACTATCACGGACTACATAGGACGCTGACAATTACGGAAAGTCCCTCAGTGACTATCCGTGTTTTATAATAGTCAGTGTACCTCAGTGTTTAGTTTTGCCACACTGTATTCTTCCAATAATCGACCGAATAAAGTCAGACGGCGGCCGGCTGATTCAAGAGAGCCGTTCGCATGAACCCGAACCTCAAGGTTAAGCGCTGAACTGGCGCGACGGTCGTGGATCGGGACGGTCATTTTAACAATCTCGTCTGTGTCGATATTGTTATTATTTTTTTCCCAACATAACGTTCGTTTCGTTCCATCGCGATTAGTTAAAGGCAGCAGACTGCTTAGAAAATCCATTTTGTCCGCGGCAAGACAAACCGCCTGCCACCACTCATCGAATTTTCTTGCCTGCTGGAAATAGAGCACAGCTTTTTCGAAATTTTCTTTTTCCTGTTTTTTCTGGTTTGAGGTTGTACTTTTTTGCCTGATGTTTACTATCGTCTCTTTCAATCCTACCGAACCGATGGATCTGAAAACGATAATTAATAAAAGAAGGATACAAGTAAAAACCACTAT
This sequence comes from uncultured Pirellulales bacterium, assembly GCA_964570855.1. GTDB lineage: Bacteria > Planctomycetota > Phycisphaerae > Sedimentisphaerales > Anaerobacaceae > JAFGPS01. The sequence continues at coordinate 16,995 of CAZMZR010000025.1, read as the reverse complement.
CGTCTGGACATTGCGGGTAAGCAGCATAAACATTCCGAGACCCGCGGCAAACAGGGTCAAACCGTAAGCGATAATTACAACGTGACGCTGGTGAAGACCGAGGGCCAAAAGCCTGTGGTGAAAATGACTGCGATCCGGCGAAAGTATGGACCTGCGATCTAGAAATCTTTGTAACATACTGAACAATGTATCAAAAACGGGAATTCCTAAAGCAAGAACCGGCAAAGCCAGTCCGACGATAGTCTCGGTTTTGGAAGCACATAGTATGCTTGAAGATGCTATAGTGAAGCCCAGGAACAAACTGCCTGAATCTCCCATAAATACTTTTGCCGGATTGAAATTAAAGAATAAAAAGCCTGTTAACGCCCCGAGCAAGGAAAGCATGATTATTGTCATTACTGGCATTCCGAAGAGCAGTGTGAGTATTGTTATAACTCCGCAGGCGGCGGCACAAATACCCGCAGCAAGCCCATCAAGGCCGTCGATCAAATTTACGGCGTTTGTCAGGCCGACAATCCAAAAGACCGTAATCGGCCATGAAAACCAGCCGAAATGAACAATGAGCGAATCGGTAATCGTAACTGAATTAATACGAATACCAACGCCGCATACAATAAGTGCAGCTACAACCTGTACTGAAAGCTTAATTTTTGCCCTTAGTCCCAGTATGTCGTCAACAAGGCCCACAAGGAATATCAAGCTAACGGCCAACAGCAGGAAAACGGTTTTAGAGCCGGCAAGCAGGGGAGTATCACTGTTAACGTCTGTTAGAAAAAGCACTGGAATAATAATGCCGATAACCGATACAAAAATCGCGACTCCTCCAACCCGGGGTACCGGTTTCGAATGAATCTTGCGTATGTCCGGCGTATCCATAATATTGGATCGCTGTGCGAACCGGATAATAATCGATGTGCTTATTATTGAAAGTATTGTTGAGCCGAGATATGCGGACAGGAAAATATTCATTATTTTATATGACAGGTTTATTTAAGAGAATGACCTCTGCGCACACTCCGTCCCCGTCGGTGTCCCGACGCGGATTTTTTTATCTGTAATATTCAATATCTCAGCTTGCTTTAAAAACAAACATGCTTCACTTTTATTGTTTCATCGCTGGACGGTATCTTTACCCCATGTAGCAGGGAACATCGAAAAATCTGCTACAAGTTTCTCAGCCTCTTCAGAGCCGGGGCGAATTCTGAGACATATCCTTGCTTCGCGCATTGCCTCCGGCATTCTTTTCTTTTCTGCAAGTAATTTTGCCAGCTCAATTCGCCAGGGGATCTGGGTGTAATCGAGCGTCAAGGCCCGACGATAACATTCTATCGCCGCTTCGGTATTTTCCTGCTCTTTATAGATACCGGCTAAATTAACCAAAGCCCATGAGGGTGTCTTGGGCTGAGAACATATATCCTGTAGTAATTTTTGTGTTTTCTCCCAACTCTGCTGTGCGAGATCGTGATATTGCGCTTCTCTGAAAACATTGGTGACATGATTGAGCCGGGTAATGTTATTCCCGGCCAGTGACAGAGCCAGGTATGGACGACTCAGGTCGTTGACATATATCGATACAACATCCTTAAACAATCTTTCGTCGAGCTGTACTGCTTTATCAAATTTAGCTGTACAATCTTCGTATTTTCCTTCTACAAAATCGAGATAACCGGCGGTAAAACAAACTATCGGATCGCAGGGGGCCAGAAGAAAGCCTTTTCTTATTCTGCCTGCACCGGAGTCATCGTTAAGGATAAATTTCTCTATTTGCCCGGCTAATGTATAGGCCGGCCCGTATGTCGGACATAATGTGTTTGCTTTGTGGAGCTGTTCAACGATATCGCGAACGACCGGCATTGAATCTTCGGAAGTATGAATATTTGAAATATCGGGATTTTCAGTCTGGTTTATTGACCGCCAGCGGTACACATTGAACAGGTACAGGTTTTTCACATTTTCAGGCTCGTAGACAAGGACAGCGGAAGCATTAGATAGTAAATCTGCGTATGTGGCTTCTGTTCCCTGCCAGTTTGTTTTTGCGAGTCTTTTCTCAAGGGTATGAACTTTATTTCGGTGCACCTCGGCGAGACGACTGTTATTTGCACCTAAAAAAGCCCATATACAGATTCCGGACACGCATAAAAAGATGACTGTTTTTGTTAATTTATTTTTCCAGAATGCAGCTTTTATTGTAATTAAATTGTCGGTTTGACCGTATCGGGCCACAGCTATTAGTAGTGCACAGAAAATGGCGGACAGGAATGCGTTTGCCGGCAGATGCTGACCGAAATCGCTAAAACTATGTAAAAGTATTGCCAGCAGACCGAAACCCAGACCGTAGGCTACCGAGAAGATGGGATGGTTCGTGCGACGGATATTACGGAAGAAATGGAACCATATAATTGCTGCAAATACAATCAACAAAACCAGGCCAATCAACCCGGTTTCTTCGGCTGTCTGGGCGTATTCGTTTTCTGCATGTGTGGCCGGAACGGCTATCTGTGAGTGGTCGAACATCGGGTAAACAATAGAATATGTTCCCAGTCCGGTCCCAAGTAGTGGATACTTTGACCATGCTGCGGTTGTGTCTTTGAGCATTTGCAGCCGGGCTGTTCCGGCTTCGTTTAAATCTCTCAGTGTGGCCAGACGGTTATAAACAGCGTCAAAACCTATATATAAAATACAGGTAAATGAGATTATTGCTATAACAACCATTGTCCAGCCGTGACTTCTGAGATGTTGTTTCGATGAAATAAATATTGTGGTAATACCCATTGCAACAAGCATGCCGATCATGCCGCCTCGTGTAAGTGATATGAAGACCGTTGTTGTACCGACGCCGACCATTGCGATAAGCAGCCACAGTGATATTGCGGAAGCGGAACTGAAGTACTCCAGTACGTTGGGTAAAGTAACTTTCCTGTTTCCGAAAACCTCATGCAGTTTCACCATAATCAGACCAAGTGCAGCTCCGATTGATAAGTTCATAAATTGTCCGTAATTGCTGTGATTAACGAACGGCCCCGAATAGCTTTTTGAATACCTGTTGGGTATCAACCAGTAGATTTTTCCGTTACCAAAAAGATTTTGTGCCAGAGTAATAACGGCGATTACTGCTCCGATGATTGTTATAGCTCTCAGGAGCCGTTTTATCTGCTCGGGGCGGCGAAAGACATTTAAGACAACCACAAACATTCCGGCGACCGCCAGTATCAATCGGAGGTCATGTTTAGCGGCGTGGGGATAAAAGCTTAAGGGCATCGACTTGAGTATTTCGTCGGCATTTCGCAGATCGCTCAGAAGTTCTTTTCTTAGTGCAAGAGTATTGGGCGAGATAATATTAACCAGCCATGCGGGCAGCGAAATAAGCTGGATGACAACAAGAATTAAAAAGGCGCAAAGAGGCACATATACCCAGGACCAGATGATACGCTGATTTTTGTATAAAAAAAGTTTAAGCAGAAAGCAGATTACAATCGTGGAGGATAATATAACAACGACCTCTTCACTCCATGCATGAACCACTCCAAAGGCGAGAGGCATGAAAGCCAGAAGGCTGATAAACAGACATTCGATAACAAAGTCGAATTTGCCTGCTGAAATATTATCTTCGAAGGTTATCTGACATTCTTTTGGCATTAATATGCTCCCTTTTTTCCTGGGATACGACACTTGTTATATTCCGACCTTCCAATACTCTTAGTGGATTCTCGATGCAGACCAGATGGGCGATTTCATATCCGAATTTTTCACAGATATATTTGAATGCTGTTTTCATCCGGGGTCTGCGACTGCTCAGATTGTGACAATCTGTTGCCACGATTGAGACCCATCCTAAGCTTAAAAAATGCCACGCAGCTTTTTTGGCACTTGGTCCAAATTCACCCAGCAGGCTGCCGGCTGTAATCTGTAAATAAGCGGGGTTCCCCAACCATTTGGGTATAATGTTGTATTGTTTGCTAAGGATAAAGTGTCGCTCGGGATGCGATATGATGCCATGAATACCCAGGCAAGCCAGTTCGAGAAGCAGGGGTTCAATATCAATAAATATCCCGGATGGAAGTTCGAGAAGTATGTACTTTCTGCCGTCGGCAAGGGTAAGAATTTTGTCGGACTCGATTAGCTGGTAAATTCGTTCATCCACACGAACATCTCCACCCGGCAGAATTGTAAGCGGTAAATTATGTGTTTCCAGTTCTCTATTGAGCATGGAAACTGCTTCTCTTACTTCTGTTGCTTCATTGCAGCCATCGAATTGGCCGAGCTGATGTGGTGTTGCAATGGCGGTAGTTACACCGTCGTCAACAAGCATTTGGCACAGGGCAAGGGCCTCATATTTTGTTTTGGGACCGTCATCAAGAGCGGGCAGGCAATGGCAATGGATATCGACGAACATGGCTTTTTCTGCTTTGTGCCGGTTCTTTTCTTTATTGATACTCAAATCTTCATTGATTAACTTAGTCATTTTTAAGCTTTTTATTCAGGAGCGATTTCTGAAAGAATCTACAGGTTAAATTTAAGAAACTTTTTCCTTATCACGTTTTGTTGTGAGATTTTAACAATAGAAAATGTCACAAAAACGTCCCCCATAATTTTATTTATACGCTTACTTTTTGTTCATATTCTTGTTTGCTTTCAGTGTTGCTGTCCTCGCCGTAATAGCTGCCGTAGCCGTAGCCTCCGTAACCGTAACCTCCGTAACCATAGCTGCTGTGATATCTGCCGTAATATCCATAACGGCCGCGTTTTTGTGCTACATCATTAACAATAGTCCCGAGCAGGTGTCCGCCGACACTTACAAGATTATCGCGTGCTCGCTGAACAAGTCTCCTTGTGGTTTTTTCTGCTCTGACGACCAACAGAACAATGTCACACCTTGCGGCAATAATCTGACTGTCGGCCACGGGCACGACCGGCGGCGAATCTATGATTATCCGGTCATAGCATTTAGTCAGGTTCTCTAATATCAGGGCGAATGTCTCGCTGTTTAGTATTTCAGATGGATTAGGTACTTGCGGGCCACACGATAACAAATCCAGCCCAGTGACGGAGCCGGGTTGGATAGCCTCATCCAATCTGATCGTTCCGGCAAGCACGCTGGCTAAACCGGGTTCACTGCTGGCGTTAAAAATCTTATGCTGTTTTGGTTTACGCAGGTCGGCATCAATAATCAATGTTCTTTGTCCGGCCTGTGCCATGGTGATAGCCAGATTACTGACGAGAGTGGTTTTACCGTCGCCGGGAGCGGGCGAAGTGATAAGAATTGTTTTTGCTCCGCCTTTGGGTACTCCAAAAAATATAGAGGTTCGTATCGTTCGGTAAGCCTCAGCTACGATTGATTTCGGTTTGAGACGCACGATCTGGCCGCGTTCGATAATGGTTTGCATTTCAGAACTTGTCTTGACGCTTTTTGTCTCCGATGTGCCGATAGTTACATGTTGTGTTTTGGTTTCATCTGATGCCTGCATGGCTCTATATATTCTGGCTTGAGCCATAAGAGTCTGTTTCCTGAGTTTGCTTTTCGGTTTGTGTAAAGTTGTGAATTTTTCAGCTTTTTCGGGTTGAAATTTACTAACAAAGAAAGTCTTAAGCTTGAGCCATACTTCCTGCCCCTGGGTTGTAACTATCCTTTGGCCTTCTGATATTGCCGGCACTTCGCCGAGAACTGGAACACCGAGCAAGGCTGTTATCTCTTCGGAGGAATGTAGTCGATAGTCCATCCAATCACGAAGGAAAGCGAGACCCGTGCCGAATACCAGTCCCATGATCAGGGCCATTGTCATTATTCTGGCCTTTTGTGGTTTTGAGGGGCTG
>CAZMZR010000025.1:0-11084 GCA_964570855.1 uncultured Pirellulales bacterium | reverse complement strand
TCCCATGATCAGGGCCATTGTCATTATTCTGGCCTTTTGTGGTTTTGAGGGGCTGCCTGCGGGGCGTGCGACTTCCAATATACTGATATTTAATGCTCCCGTATCCTCAGTAACATTGAGTTCTTTAATGCGATCATCAAGAATTTCACAAACTCTTTCGGCACGCTTTAATTCCGACTGGAGTACGGTATACTCGGCGGCTTTAACTCCTAACTTTTGTGCCGCCTGGTATTGGCTCTCAAATGACGCTGCTAATTCATCTTCTCTTTGTTTGGCCGCCATCCATCGTAACTGCGTGACTTCGATATAAGCATCGGCAAATTGTCTGCTCTGATCATTAAGTTCCTGCTTGATGCGATCAATCTTCGAATGGATCGCCTGAACAGATGGGTGATCTTCTGTGCAATGGTATCTTGTGTCTTCCAATTCCGTTTCGGCATTTCTTAGTTCTGCTCTTAGTTGGGTTTCTCGGTCACTTCCGAATACAAGAATACCCGAGCCTGTGGAAGCACCGGCGAACTGCCGGATTTTTTCCGGGTCGTTCGCCATGCTTTGGACCGCTTCGAAATCGGCCTTTGCGTTCAGAGCCACCAGTTGCGTTTCAGTTAATGCGCTCGAAAGTTTATTCAATCTGTCGAAGACGATATTCCCACCGTTATTGTCGAATGAAACAACACCCTGTTTTTTAGTAAATGCCAGCAGTTCCGTGAATTTATCCGACAATTCCTTATCACGTTTGACCTTCTCTTTCTGGATGATTCTTAATACTTCCGAAACGGTGCTTCGTTTGCGAGATGAGTGATAACTGACATAAGATTCCACTATGGCATTGACAATCTGGGCGGCTTCTTCCGGATATGGTGATTCAAATGAAACAGTAATGATATCATCCTTCCTGCCGATCACGACGTTCAGATTTTTCTTGATATAACCCGCTATGTTGTCAATCTCATCAAACGTTTTTAAGTATTTTATATGTTCAATGTTTGACACTTCGTTGACAATTGGTGTGGATTTTATTAGTTCACCCTGCGTATAAAGGTAATTATTTGCTCGAGTCATTATTCCTTCATACTCGTTGATAATCTTGGGACCATTTTGTTCGACATATAATCTTGATTCGCTTGTGTAGATAGGAGTGGTTCTCATGAGGTAAATGAACGTTATAATCAGAAATCCGACGACAGTAAGCAGAATAGTCCATCTGTGCCACAAGATTATATGTAGAAGGTTTTCCCGCGGCAGGTTGTCTCCCTGCTCGAACGTCGAATTTGGACTTCCGTTTCCAACTGTTTTATTATCCATATTCCTTTATATCCTGATATTGAAAAACTTTAGTCGTACGTGTAACGAGTATCCGCCCCGAGCGTAATGTGAAATACATCTGATAGAAATTTGTTTACACGTGTTTGAACTGTGTGATCGACATATACAAGGTCACCCGGCTGTATTGCGATGTTATATGCCTCAGCCATGGATTTGGTTTCAACTCCTATTGTTGCGCATAATATATCGCCCGAAGAATTGTGCCGATAGATTTTCAGGTATCGCGGATCGGCAACCATATCGAGCCCGCCGGCGAACGCCAGAGCCTCCATAAGATTGTATTGAACATCCGCCGGATATGGAAAGACACCGGATTTATTTACCAGCCCTATCACGGCAAAAACCCGTTCGCTTTCTCTTTGGTATTTTTTAACTTCACAAACTACCATAGGGCAACTGACCACATACTTGGGGTAATAAGCATCTACGACGGATGCTTCTATCTGGGCAAGTGTTTTACCCGCGATATGTAATTCACCTACAATAGGAAGTGTGATAGTACCGTTCTGGTTTATACGAACCAGATAAGGTTCGGCTTCTGTGCGGCCGTATGTAGGCCTCAACCATTCAGGCAGGTCGGAAGAGATGACACGTAAAACAGCAGGCATCTGAAATTCCAGTACGTCCCCGGGGACAACACGATAGGGTCCTGAAACATTTTGTTCCTCTGATGGGTAACCGAAATCGTCTGCTGAGTTGATTGGGCCGGTTTGTTTAAACTCCTTTAACTCTTGGGGAGATGATAAAGTTGGATTACAGCCGGTAGTGTATATTCCACAGAATAAGAAAACGCTAGTTAAAAGAATCCGGACAAAACGGATCCTCACGTATTGCCTTTGCATTAAATAACCCCCAATAAATCGCCCCCAATTTAATTACCCTCTCCCCACGTAAAACCCCCAATTGGTACAACTTCAAATATTCCCGTTCTATTTGCCCTCTTTATCGGCCTTAACTCAAAGTGAGCATTAACTTTTTTTGTTCTTCAGATTTCATAATCTCAGTTTTATCCGGTAATATTCCAAATATAGATAATGATTGTTATCGACTGCTAATAGTGATATGGAGATTTTTTCGGACCATATTTGTTAAACATACTTCAATCCGTAACAGTTTTTCCTTGTTTGATAAAGCCTGGAGTTCTCGTTTCTGTATTATCTGTGGACTTTTTATAGGATATCGGCCTGTGCGACAGGAATGCTTCAACATCAGTCTTTGTATATTGGCTTAACTCGTGTTTTTTCTTGAAAAGTATCGAAATAAGCACGCAGCTCATAATTTCTTGACAGGAGGGATCAAAAATGTTAAAATAGGTTCAATTAACTTTTGGAGTGGCCTGCAAAGGAGGGTAGCCTCATTATTTGATTCTTCTCGGAACAAGGATACCGAATCTCGTGAATCAAATATGTATTTAAGGACTGGGCTTTGTCCAGAGGGGGTGATGAAATGCGAGTTTTTGTATTTATTAGTATTATCAGCTTGCTTTTATTCATGCAATCAGGATGTTCCATCGGCCCGGTTGTTCATGTGACTACAGATAATACAAGCCTTAAGGAACCCGATGATATTCGTTTGATGCATTCCGATAACAGATCAGACTTGATGATCGGTTCTCTTGAAGACTTTGTAAGTTTCGATTTCCTCTGGAAAGCTGACGACCAGTCGGATCAGAACAATATCCATCGAATAAAGTATCATAAACAATACTATAAAAATCACTATGTTGTTGTCGAAGGTAAGATCGGACTCCATGCAAATCGATACCCCGTTGTGCTTGATACGGGAGCCTCACAGCCGATCTTTCTAAATATATCCCATGTTTTAGATAACAAGCTGCCGGTCTATGCCATGAGGGATACAATTTCTGATTTGAACGGTTACAAGCTCGGCCTTTGTTATCTTCCGTTGTTTCAGATTGGTGGTATCACATTTACCAATCGTCCGTGTTTGTATCTTGAACCATCCGCAACTGTAAATATATTTGGCATACAGATCGTCAGCAACACTACGAACAGCGAGACAGTTATTGTTGGACTGCCGATATTGAGAGAATTCAATTATGTTATGTTCGATAATGTCGATAACGAAGTAGAATTCTCATACGATAAGACCTTTGAATCTAATGAATCAGACTCGTGGGACAAATACCCGATAACCACCGAGGAAGACTTCCATGGCAATGTGTTCCTTTTTGTGAAGATTTCTATTGCCGGTGAGGAAATAGATTTGCAGTTTGATTCCGGCAGCGGCAGGGGGTTGGCCGTTGGAGAAAAACTCTGGGAACAGGTTAATGCTCAAGTTAAAGATTTGAATCTAAGGAAGGGCAAAGATTTTTACCCGTATATTGGGCACCTGGCTTGCAGGCGGGGTATTGTTCCAAATCTTCAGGTAGGGGAAAGAACCGTTAAGAATGCGGAAATTTCTGTTTTCCCCAACGACAGTCCGCTGCTGACGGAATGCGATGGATTGTTGGGGATGCAATATTTCCAGAGTACAGTAGTGGTGCTTGATTTTAAGAGATCTCTGATGTGGGTCAGGAATCTTAAAGTCTAAAAAAATGCGGATACAATTTTGGTATCCGCATTAAGTTGTGAGTTCTGTTTTTACTTTCCTGCCCGGATGTTCCGTAATTTTTCCAGGTACAAAGTTACTATGGTACTACCGGACTGCGACTCGATGTACTATTGTTTGAGTTATTTTCGGCGATAACAATACCACCGGCTGTTGCACCGGCAAGAGCTGTTACCTGACTGGCGGTGCTGAGTCCCAGACCTGCCCATGCCGGAGCCATCGCAATTTTCATTCCAGCCATAGCTGGAACATTTTTTGCCAGAACGACGCCGATACTTCCTATTTGTTGAGTTGATACTATACTGCCAAAGCTCTGAAGTGCCACCGTACGTGCCACCGGTAAACAAACAGTAACTACGGGATTTAAGGCTCCTTCACATGATGTCGCTGCACATATATTACCCACCTGGGCAGCTCTTAAGCCCTCGGATTGAGCCCAGCGGGGTAAAGATACTTCTTTGACGATTTCAACGTTTTTGTTGGTCAATCCCACTTTTCTAACGAATTTCTCAAAATCTTTGCTCAATCCTTTAAGATCGACGGCAACTCCTTCGGAGTCGGTCTTGTAGGTTGCTACCTCGTGACGCAACTTCTCATTAGAAGTATCGATATTGCCTGAGGCTTCGAAAACAGATATACTCAGATATACTTCCTCTATATCCGAATCGAAAAGGTAGGCCGCACGAATCCTCGATTTAACATCTTTGAGGCCTTCCTGAGCTTTGACCACTCTGACAACAAATGGCTCAGAAAGTGCTCTGACAGCAATCATCTTCCCAAAAGTATCAATATTTTCTTCAATTGCTGTTACGGTGAATGTCAGATTTTTGGGAAGTGAATAGTCAAATGATGATAAATCGAAAGATTGCTTCCATGTCTTTCCAACATTCTGCTTTGTTATTTTTTGTAGTGAATTTTCACAGTAGTTGTGTACCTTTTCCAGAAGTGCGACATTTCTTCCGCCGGCGGACAATCTTTTGGTTTTTCCATTAAAAACGAAAGAAAGTTCATTCGAGCCCTGATCAGTGTCCGAATTTGTCTTCGAAAGATCGAAATCTTTCGAAGATATCGAGTATCGCACATTGTTTTCCGACAGATAATCTTTTTCTACTGTTAACATTGTTTCGACTTGATGCCTGAACTGCCCCTGGCCGGTATATTCTACGGTTGATAGCATCTTGTAATGTTCTATATCCGGAGTAGAATCATACAGGCCGGCCTGACATAGCGGTGTCCACAGAATTGCACTCAGGATGAGCAGCATCCATAAATCCTGTTTTAACCAGAACCAAAATAGCTTTTTCATTTTTGCTCCTTTCAAATTCTCTCTTTCTTGGAGATCGTGTTTGTTTTGATATTTTGTGGGAGATAATTTTTTTGAATGTTAAATAGAATTCTGATTTTGTTTCCAACTATCTGCAAAATAAGGCCCCCAATTAATTATGACGAACGCAATATCGGCATTCTTATTATAGCGACTTGAATTAAATTATAGCTGTATATGAGGTTAGATGCGTTTAAATGGCAAAAAAGAACGGGTTTTCTCTGAAAGAGTAGTACAAAATACGTAAATTCCTGAGTGTCAAATGCGTAATTTTCTGTTTTGATTGAAATGCTGCTGAATCTGTTCTGCTAAGAATATATGCTATCTCTTGAGTTCTCGGGAATATCTGGTGTTGGCGATAATCGTCGAGTTTTAATAAATCCAATTATCTATTAAAACGTCATTAAAATAAAAAGCGAATCGTACCCGTGAGTTGGCCTGATATATTTTAAGTTAGGTTGTTTTGATGAAAGGGTTTATCAGGATTTGCATGTATTTTTACGGCGTATTCCTTATTCATCAGATATTGATAGTTAATTTTACCAGCTTCAGATATGTTAGAAAGTTTCCAAGATAATCACAAAAAGCTAAAGGAAAACCGGATAACTTGCCGATTGCTTAATAAAGCAATGTAGAATATGCTTATTCATAAATGGGGGTTTATGTGACATTTAATTCGGATTTTATCAGCCGTTTTGAAGGATTTTGCTAACAGCATTGTAGGTTTTACGACGTGTATAAATGGGAATATCCTGTGTTTTTGCCGATGTGGAATGACCGATAAAATGTGCAATAGACGTGATTTTGTATGAATTTTAGTTTTGGGGGGCGAGGTGGGAGATAGGAAAGGTAATATTTAATTAAGGTACCATTTGGGGGGCGCCGGTTTAGAAGGGATTGGTGTACTGCCTCGCCGAGGTCAATTCAAGGGTAGCATGTAGATTTGCTGCCTTATGGGGTTGTTTTAAGACTAGCGCTCCTTTTTGGTATGTGGGTATTTCACAAGCAAGACCACCAATAGTTGAAAACATAAAAAAGGAATGGTGTGGCAGTGTTTGGTTTATTGAAACAACCAGACTCCCGCCGGAAGAGTCCCTTTTCCCTGTTTAACTTAACCGGCGGGAACTTTTTTAAATTAAAATTAAGTCAAAAAACAAGTCTTGTAACTTTTATTTTTTACTTTACGGTTCTCATTTCCGGTAATGGTTTATGACCGAAATATATGCTATTTTAAATTTCTGAGTTTTGTTTTTTTCTCAATATAGCGTTTTATAATATTTTTTTAACTACTTCCCCGGGAAATGCCGATTATCTTTTCATATATAGACTAATGAAATTATCTGCAAATGGGGATTTTGGATAATTAAACATTAAAGACCTTTTTCGCAAATATCTCAGTTATATATAAATTATATATTCATGGGTCTTAATTGGTGATTTTTTAGAACTTTGCGTTAGCGAATAAAGGAGTTTAATAATGGTTGAACCGACCACTATTTTAGTTATTGAGGATGAGGAACGCATTCGTACCGTACTTAAATATAATCTCGAATTGGACGGTTTTGAGGTTTATTTGGCAGAAGACGGACAAGCAGGTTTAAAGCTTGCAAATGAAAAAGGGCCGGACCTTATTCTGTTGGATTGGATGATGCCGGGATTAGATGGTCTGCAAGTGCTTTCCGAACTGAAGAATGATGAAAGAACTAAAGGCATACCTGTCTTTATGCTCACTGCTAAAAGCATGATGGCTGAAGTCGGACGCGCTTTGTATGAAGGTGCGGATGACTACATTACAAAGCCTTTTGATGTTGTCGAGCTGGGACAGATATTAAAGGAAAAGCTGGAGAGAACGCGAGCATGATCGTACAGGTCTTGTTTGATATTAGAATATCATGTTTTGATGTAAAAGACGCTTTTTTGTAAAAGGTACAAGAAGTGGACGGTAACGGGAAAATCAGGATATTACTTGCTGATGACCATAAAATTATGCGGGAAGGCCTTAAAGCCCTGTTCGATAATCACTCCGGCATGAAAATCGTTGGTGAGGCCGAGAGTTCTGAAACAATTGCGGTGATGGTGGAAAAAGTCAATCCTGATATTATTAACATGGGAATCAATATTTCCGGAACTGACAGTATTAATATTGTAAGAAGGTTGATTGGGGAATTCCCGAACATTAAAATTATTGCTCATTCAATGTATCTGGAAAAGTTATTTATTTCTGAGATGCTCAAGGCCGGCGTATGTGCTTATGTTTACAAAGGGCATGATTTCAACGAGCTACTGAATGCTGTTGACGCGGCGATCCATAATAAGGTTTATCTTTGCCCGAACGTGGCGAGCATTGTAATGGATGGTTATCTAAAAAACCTCTCGCAAAATAGTTGTTCTTCAGAAGTATCTTTAACAGAGAGGGAACGTGATATTCTTAAACTGCTGACAAACGGTGGATCGTCGAAACAGATAGCTCTGAATCTTCATATCAGCACTAAAACTGTGGATACTCATCGTCGTCAAATTATGAACAAACTAAATTTATACAGCCTGCCGGAGCTTACAAAGTATGCAATTCGTTGCGGACTGACATCTTTGAATTAAGAGCCGTCATCTGATATTAACACCTTCAATTCATATACCACGCTTAACAGAATTCAACATATCGTGATCTAATCCTTTGTTATCACCATAAAAATATAAGGGGTATATTATACTAATCAATATCTAATCATTAACGCGGAATTAACAAGGCGGACGCTTATTTTGGATTCAGGTATTTACTCGTTATTGTGCCTTTTTTTTTTGTCGAAGTATGTTTGTGTTAAATAGTCAATCTGTTTCGTTATTGGGGGTTCTTAATTGCTAAGAGATAGTACCACTGCCCAATTGAATATGTCGTAAATCAACCAAAGTCAAACTTTCCCGGGCAGTTGGTACTATCTCTTATTTAGTGTTCAATCTGTGAAGATTGTGATTGTCTGCGAAGGAGGTAATCCCATAATTTTTTCCGATGTATTTCGGAACCTCAAGCAGATTGTTGTATATCAGGTGGGATTTTATTCCGGTAAAAATTACACAGCGGAAAGTAAATGATGGAATCTAACAGCTGCAGAGTTTTGCTTATTGAAGACGACATGATAGACCAGCTTGCTTTTACACGATTGGTAAAAGAAGAAAATCTTGCTTACGATTGTACTTTAACGGGGACGGTATCGGAGGCGATAAGCATTCTTAAAAGCAGGGAATTTGATGTGATAATAACTGATTACCTGCTTAGAGACGGCACAGCATTTGATATTTTAGATTCGGTAAGAGATACGCCGATCATCTTTGCAACGGGAGCAGGGAATGAGAAACTTGCCGTTAAAGCTATGAAAGCGGGTGCTTATGATTATCTGATAAAAAATCCGGAACGAAGCTACCTTGCGGTTCTTCCAATGATTATAGAAAACGCTGTAAATCATGCCAACATGCAAAAAGAAGTCAGGAAGTATCACGAAAATCTGGAAGAGCTGGTGAAGGAGCGTACGGAACAGCTTGAGGCGGAAAAGGAGCTGTTGTCGGTGACCTTTGCGAGTATAACGGATGGGATCATTGTAGTGGACGCCCAAAAGCGGATAGTTCTGCTTAATAATGTAGCCGAAATGCTTACCGGAGTTAAACTTGAAGATGCCAGGGGCAGAGTAATCGATGAAATTTTCCGTCTTGTTCATGAACAATCAAAGGAACCTGTTGAAAATCCCATTGATATGGTGCTGCTTTCAGGTAATGTTCAGAACACAATCGAGCCGAGCGTTTTTGTTCTGGAAAACGGTTGTGAGCACCATGTTTCTGCTTCTGCCGCTCCTATTTGCAAACCTCATGGGGCTGTGAACGGCGTTGTTATGCTGCTTCATGATTTGTCACAGGAACGAGAGATTGACCGCTTGAAAAGAAACTTTGTCTCATCTGTATCACACGAATTGCGAACACCGCTGACGTCAATCAAGGCATATACCGAGACGATTCTTCGTGATCCGAAAATGCTCGAACAAAAGAAACGGGAGTTTTTAACTGCAGTTGACGAGGAAACCGACCGTTTGACTGATTTAGTCAATGGGCTTCTTGAGATATCACAACTTGAATCCGGGGGCGTTCAAGTACTTAAGCAGTATGTTAACATTGCCGGTGTAATCAGTCAGATTGTGCTGTCAATAAAGCAGTCGGCTCAAAATAAAAAAATTCGCATAGAGGTGAATACCTGTGATGATATTCCACAAATATTAGGCAATGAAACCAAGATTCGGTCGATGATCTCAAATCTTGTTATTAATGCTGTGAAATTCACGCCGGCAGGGGGGGTAGTACGAGTCGACGTTCAGCGCCAACGTGAAGAATTGGTAATATGTGTCAGTGATACCGGAATAGGAATACCTGAGGACGAAATTCCAAAAATATTCGACCGTTTTTATCGTGTACATCAGCCCGGCAAACAAATTCCCGGAACAGGCCTGGGACTTGCTATTGTCAACGAAGTTGCCATTATGTATGGGGGAAATGTTGAGGTTGAAAGTAAATTGGGACAGGGAACGACTTTCAGGATAATTCTACCTTTACCAGGCCGGGTTAAGTATGAAGATTCACGAACTCAAGAGTGTAATGTGAATTAGTTTGATAAGTCGGTAATCTTATTGATGTACTACGTCAAATCCGGGGGGACAATAAAAAACTTACTCTGAAGCTTATTTCCCGGAAGTGTTGGCATTAAATGCGAGATTGGAGAGGACGGAATCAGGAACTTAAAAGTACTACTTATACTTCAGGTCCTCACTTTAGCCGCAGCTATCGTTGCGGCCTCGGCCTATTGGGTGACCGGGACTCGCAGCAAAATAGGGTATGGTTAAGGGGATACTTTATACCGTTATTGATTCTTCCGTAATGGTTGATAACCAGGTGCTCAAAGAAGGAGATACAATATACGGCACAAAGATTGTCAGAATAGACCCGAAAAAAGTTGAGTTTGAAAAGAACGGGAAACGCTGGACACAACGAGTGAGTGAGTATCCTAATCCGGCCTGGGACGAATCGGAAGTTACGGGTGATGTAATACATCCAAAATAAATGAATGGAACTTTTTATTGACCGGGTCCAATGAATAAGTGCGGTAAAAAGCCTCGTTTGAGCGGATTTAGTCTTGTTGAGCTGTTAATGGCGCTAATGGTTACAGGCATAATACTTACTGCCGTGGTGACTCTCGCATTTGCCTTAAACGCAGCCTACGATAATACAAGTGATATCAGCGAAAAACAGGCTCGGATTCGCTATGTCACCCTGAATATTTCAGAGCTGATAGGACATAGCAAGCTTGTATGCGCGGACTTTACTGACCTGGCTGGTGACCTTGTTATATGGCGAAAAGACGATAATGGTGATAACAAGATCAACATCAGTGAAATAGTGTATATTGAAACAGGATACGACGGAAGTTATCTGCGTCTTTTACAGTTTTACCCTGCCAGCCAAGGTGAAGACGTTAATATATCACTGGGTTGGATTCAGTGGTGGTATTATAAAAATATGCTTACATACAGATATCCGAAGCTTCGAACAACTTTACTGGAGACATGCGAAGGCATGGAAATTGTCCTAGATAAAGCTCCACCTTACACAACATTTGTCAACATCAAGTTCAATATTGAGGAAGACAGTCAGCTACGAACGTACCAGATCGGTACTCAGCTTCGATGCTGGGCCGGCAATCTGATTGGAAATCCATTCACACTTGTTACCGATGACGATTAAGAAAAGAGATTTTTTCGAAAGAACAAAAAAAGCGGGCGAGCGGATTCGAACCGCCGACGTCCAGCTTGGGAAGCTGACATTCTAC
>CAZMZR010000024.1:0-41400 GCA_964570855.1 uncultured Pirellulales bacterium | reverse complement strand
CGCTTCTATTTCCATAGTCTTATCCTTTAGTCGTTCCGGTTGACGAAGCTGCATTTTCTCAAAGAGGCCGATATCCGGCCGCATTATCACCCGAAAAACAATATCGGTCAAGCTAATTCACCCCACCATGCAAATCGTCATCCTGAGCCCGTACAACTACGCTCAGGGCCTGCCCTAAACACAATTTAAGGAATAAACTGCGTTGAGGAATCTATTAAAATAAACCAAGGATTTCACAGATTTTCCATGACAAATCGGCCTACTTTTGGTAAACTAAAACTCACGGATACAGAATGAGTCATTCTAACACATCTGTTTGGAGAGCCCTATGCGAGATACGAGATGACTTCAATGAAAGAGAAAAATAAGTAGAATGAGATTTCCAAATAAAAATTAAGATTAAGGCAAATTCTTTGTCGAATAAGATATAATAACGCGAACAAAGATAATATTAGAAATATAAGGCTTTTATATATGGCAACAGCTCAACAATTAAAGGCTTTGATTGAAAGCTACACGGAATATAATGCCGATAGATTCTTGTCTGTTGCATCCCAGATTGCAGCCCACGCTGCAAGAGCAGGAAAAACCAAGCTAGCCGAAGAACTACGCAAACTTATTGAAGAAGCTCATCGAAAACAAAAAGCTCAACCAGCATTGTCGAAATCAATACCAATCGCTCAACCAACTGGTGATTTAAGTGGCCTTTTTACTGCTTCTTTTCCAAGAACCAGACTTTCTGATATGGTTTTAGATTCAGAGCTTGAACAACGTCTAAAACGCGTCATTCTTGAATATAGGCAAGCAGATAGACTGAATTCACATGGTTTATCTCCACGCCGTAAATTGTTACTTGTTGGTCCTTCTGGGTGTGGCAAATCAATGAGTGCTGCAACATTAGCAAGTGAGCTTCACCTTCCTCTTCTGACAGTACAATTTCATATTTTAATCACAAAATTTATGGGGGAAACAGCGGCGAAACTCCGCGTTATTTTTGAATCAATGAAGCAGACGCGCGGTGTTTACTTATTCGATGAATTTGATGCGATAGGAGCACATAGACACACCGGTCAGGATGTAGGAGAAATTAGGCGTGTTCTCAACTCATTTCTTGTGTTTCTCGAACAGGATGAGTCTGATAGTATTATTATTGCTGCCAGCAACCTCGAAGACTTCCTTGATAATGCTTTATTCAGGCGTTTTGATGATACATTAAGATACAACCTGCCAACTTCCACAATGATTCAACAACTGATTGAAAACCGTCTTAGTAACTTTTCAATAACACGACTTAACTGGAAAAATATTCTTGTGGCTGCTGAACACATGACACACGCTGATATTGTAAAAGCTTGTGAAGATTCAGCTAAAGATGCTGTTTTAAATGAAAGGAAACAAATCCGAACGGCTGAACTTGAACAGTCACTCGTTCAACGACGTCGTCCTAAAAAGAATTCTAAATGAGGGAGAGGAGTCGCAATGACTCAACACAAACATATTATCATTGAGGAATCAGGACAAGCACGCAATTACACTTCCACACATAGAGGCGGAGGAGAGTTCCGTACACCACCCCGAGAACGACGAGTCCATGCAAAAAGACTAAGCAGTGATGTCGAGCAAGCAAAAAATGACGCAAGTGCAATGGCGACAGAAACGGGACATATTATTCACGGTCTTTGTTTAGAAGTTATTGGAGAACAAGATTTCAACCTCAAGATTGAAAGCCTTGAAGATCTACGATCTGGGATAAAAGTTCGTTCTGTTAAAAGCATAGATAATCAAATCCATGCAACAATCTATGTTCCTGAAGGAAAGCTTGAAAACTTTACCAAAAAGTTTGAACGATATGCAGTGGAAAACAACCGCCGAAGTGGTCGGCCAAAAAATGAAGACCTTGTGGCAGTGATTAGCGGAATAAGATTTTCTGTCTTGCGTTCTTTATGGACGGATGATGATGATATGTTTCCAAGCTCGAATACCGAACGTATATGGTGGGAAGTATGGATAGCTATAGAATCCTCGGAGAATTCCGATGATGCTTTTGCAGCATTTGTTGCCAATACTGCTGATTCAAACCTTCGGATAAGTCAACATGCAATTAGATTTCCAGAAAGACTCGTTTTTTTGGCTTATGGTTCAGCTCAGGACTGGACACAAGTATTTATTCCTCTTCTTGATAGAATCGCAGAGTTTAGAAAAGCGAAGGAGATTCCAACGGAGTTTCTCCGTCTCAATCCTCAAGATCAGCGGGAATCTGTCCACGGCTTAGCAAAACGATTGGTTCCGCCTGATATAGATGCTCCGTCCGTGTGCTTATTGGATCACGGAGTTCACACAGAGCATCCTCTTTTAAGAACTTTCATAACAGATAATGATGCACAAGCCTATGATCCTGAATGGACAACAGTTGATCAAGCTGAATCACATGGAACTGAAATGGCTGGATTGACTCTTTTTGGGGATAAGCTTCCTGAACTCTTATCAAACAATCAACGTGTAAATCTAACCCACCGCTTGGAATCTGTACGTTTACTGCACAGTAACCTACCCCATCCAGAAGATACTTGGGGTTATGTTACCCAGGAATGTTTGGCCAAAGCCGAAACACAAGCAGCGCAGCGTCAACGTGTTGCTTGTTTGCCAGTAACAGCAAGTGACGAAGGCCGTGATCATGGTCGTCCAAGTTCATGGTCAGGTGCTATTGACCAACATGCTTCAGGACAATTGGATGACTTTCAGAGACTTTATGTAATATCTGCAGGAAATATTCGAGATATTACGACAAACGCGAATTACCATTATCCTGACAGTAACTTTTCAAACAGCATTGAAGATCCAGCTCAGAGTTGGAATGCGCTAACAGTAGGTGCATATACAAACCGAGTACAACTCCGCTCAGAAGATTATTATGGATATCAACCACTTGCACCACGAGATGGATTGTGCCCTACAAGTCGGACTTCAGTTTCATGGAATGACAAGACATGGCCGATTAAACCTGATATTGTAATGGAAGGTGGAAATTATGTATGTTCGCCTTCCGGGTTAATAGATGGTTGTGATGATCTTGCACTTTTGACAACTTCTCTCGATCCTACTGGACGATTGCTCACGTGGTCAAGTGATACAAGTGCAGCAACAGCTCAAGCGGCTCGTTTAGCAGCAATACTCATGGCAGATTATCCGGGACTTTGGCCTGAAACAATCCGGGGGCTTCTTGTTCATTCGGCAGATTGGAAGGATGAAATGAAACAACAGATACAAGGTGACTACGAAGAGGATCGACATCGAAGACTTCGCTGTTTCGGTTATGGTGTTCCAGATTTGGATAGAGCACGATATACTGTGGAAAATTGTGTGTCCCTTGTCCATCAAGGTACTATTCAACCGTATAAACTTAATGGAACAGAAGCTAAAACTAATCATTTTATACTTCATTCACTCCCCTGGCCTAAAGCAGCTCTTGAGGCAATTCCTGACCAAGATGTTACTGTTAAAATAACACTCTCCTACTTTATCGAACCAAGTCCTGCCGGTCGTGGTTGGGGTACGAAGTTTCGATATGCTTCACACGGCTTACGTTTTGCACTGCGGGGACCCACTGAAAATGAAAACCAATTCAGGCAAAGAATAAGCAGTCAGGAATGGGAAGAAGAGGAGGGGCAACCGCTTGATAGACCATCCACAAGAGATCCTATTAATTGGACAATTGGTCGTTTAAGAAGAAAAGGTTCAATCCATTGTGACTGGTGGACTACTTCAGCAGAGGAAGTAGCTCAATGTGGACAGATAGCGGTTTTTCCTGTTACAGGCTGGTGGAGAGAACGAAAACACTTAGGATTTGTTGAAAAGCAAAGTCGTTACTCTCTTATTATTACAATAAGTACACCTGCTACCAATGTAGACTTGTATACTCCAATAGCACAAGAGATAGGTCTGATTACAGAGATATCTACATAAGGCAAACATTTCGAAATATTACAAACTACGTGGTTGCTTTCATAGTACGTTTTTCAGGCAGCATGACAGTTCCAAGTAAAGGACAATTTGCACAAAAAATGGGGTGATATCTGTTAGATCAATTTATTCTGCATTCAGGCTCTTTAATATTTTCTTGGCCAGTGGTTCTTTTATTTCAGTGTGGCGTGGTACGGCCTACAAAATTGCTGTTTTCGGATTTATCCAGAGCGAGTGTGACGAACCTTCTCTTTTTAGAAAACATCCGGCAATCCTAAGCCTTTTTTCTAATTGTTTTCATTAGATTGCAATTGTTTCCTGAATTGCATCATCGGGCAAGCCGCGTCGCATATCTTCCAGTCGATCTTCCAGTATGAGAATTATCGCCTTTTTGAGGCTTTCTTTTGCCTGTTCAATTGTTTCGCCCTGGCCGTTTGCTCCCGGAATCTCCGGACATACCGCCCAATAGCCTCCTTCCGGAGCACTTTCGATAACCGCCGTAAACTCACCTTTCATGGTATGTCCTTTCTGTTCGTCAAATGCCCGAGAATATTAAGGCTTCCCAATATCATACGCTTATTGTTACTGCCTTGCTACAATAAGGATACAAAAAAGGGGAGTAATTGTCAATTGTATTCTTTTTCATAGCGTGCAGCGGATACCGTGTGGGAATTTTATGATTCGTTGACCAGATCCTTCACTTTGTTCAGGCATCGTCTTGAGCTTGTTGAAGGGATGAGGATTCCTGTTTTCACAGTGTGCTTGGCCTGCCTTGGGCATCCCATAGGAAATGCTGTGCAGAAATGACAGGAAATTCTTACGCAATACACACGACGCAATTCACCCCGTGAGATAGGCCGAAGGCCGCCATCTCACGGGGTAAACGCATGACGAGTCCGAGTAAAGGTCAATTTGCCTGAAAACGGGGATTTTGCTTGTATTAAGACGGTTTTTGGGTAAAATTATGGGTAGGGGGCAATCCTATGTGGTTGCCCAGGGCGGCCACACAGGGCCGCCCCTACAAAAACCCATGCCCGGGGTTGGCCGTGGCCATGGTGGCCACGGCTAAACAAAAAAAAATGAAAAAACAAAGCCAATTTCCGAAAAAGCCAAATCATTTTAAGTGTATTACTAACAAGGAGTTATCGCAAAATATAGCGATTGGACATTTAGTAAAAACAAACCCAATCTGCCGGCCTGCGGCCGGAAATCCTAAGCACGAAATACTAAACCCGAAACAGGACGAATTGATGCAAAATGACAGATAACGAATTTGAAAAAATTTATCCCCAAGCACCGTAAAGAGACCCATAGGGAGGACAAAGCCAATTTGTAACGACAGAAGACAGAAAACCGAAGGCAGAAGACAGTAGAAAAAAATGAAAAACAAAGCCAATTTCAAAAAAGTGTGTTTAATAAAGCCGAGCTTTTTTGATAGAATCGCAAAACTTAACTGGATTTATGAGCCGATATGTATTAAAAGGGGTATCTGCTTCGAATATGAGGAGTAAATATGACACCCGAAAAACTGAAAATCTATAAAAGACCAACTCTACAGAAACCTCGGCTGTTGATGGGTTTCTCCGGCTGGATGGACGGCGGAGACGTCTCGACGGGGACGGTCCAGTGCCTTACCGAAAAGCTGGAAGCCGAGAAACTTGCGGAGATAGATCCGAACGGCTTTTATATCTACAGTTTTCCCGGCTCAATGGAAATAACCTCACTGTTTCGGCCGCATACCAAGATAAAAGATGGCGAAATCTTCTCTTACGAAACTCCGGCGAACGTGTTTTTCTGTAGCGAGCGGGACAATCTTATCATGTTTTTGGGCAAAGAGCCGAATTTGCGATGGGAAGAATATTCCGATTGCATCTTATCGCTCTGTGAAGAGTTCGATGTGGAAATGATTTATTTTATCGGCAGCGTCGCCGGCCTTGTGCCTCATACGCGCGAGCCGCGACTTTTTTGTTCCGTCTCGGCCCCGAGGCTCAAGGATACTTTCCGGCATTATGGCGTGAGTTTTTCCAATTACGAAGGTCCTGCGAGTGTCGTTACGCATCTGACAGCCCGTTGCGCCCGGCGGGGTTTGAACATGATAAGTCTTGTGGCCACGATTCCTGCATATGTGCAGGGCAATAATCCCAAGTGCATAACAACGGTAACGAGGAGACTTGCGGGTATGTTAGAGCTGGAGGTTGAGCTCGATGACCTGCAGGGGATAAGTGACGAGTTCGAGAAGAAACTGAACGAAGCCGTGCTGGTTCAGCCGGAACTGGCTAACAATATCAACAAGCTCGAAGAAGACTACGACAACGAGATATTCAATAACGAAATGGGCGAACTGAAACATTGGCTGGAGCAGCAGGGCATCAGAGTGGATTGATTGCCGTGCCGGTCCGGCTGTTCAACGACTTTTCATATCCTGAAAATTTAATTTTTTCCTGTATAAGGGGTTGCATCCTTCGAAAAAATCGGGCTAAATTGCACATGTAGGTTCGGAATCTGTTGTTTACGTGCGGGAATAAAAGGATTTGTTTATGCAGCCCGTGAAAGGAAATTATCGGAATCTGGTTTTCACTTCCTGCTTTGGACATAATCTGATTAACAGAAATTTTTGCTTGCCGATGGCCTCTGTTAGTATGCGTTTGTACAATGTTTCCGAAGATTTTGTGAATTTGCACGATTCTGTTTTATTTATGTGATTGTTATAAGTGGGTACAGGGATGTGGTTCAGAACAGAAGATACGCTTAGTGAAGACCAGGTCCAGTCGGCGCTGAAGAATATTATCAAAGACGGCGTTGCGTCGCAAGCTATGGGGATTTTGACGGGCGGGGCGTTTCTGGTTGCTTTTGCCGTTAAGCTTGGGGCCTCCAACCTGGTTATTGGTTTACTGGCTGCAATCGGTCCCCTGGCGCAGTTACTACAGCTACCTTCGATATTTTTTGTTGAGAAGATAAGAAACAGGAGGCTGATTACGGTTTTTGCAGCGGCTTTGAGCAGAATTTGCTGGCTCGTTATCGCCCTGAGTCCGTTCATATTTCCCGCAAGGGTAGCAATTACGGTTTTATTGGTATTACTGATAGCGGTTTCAGCGTTTGGGGCGGTTTCTGGTTGTAGCTGGAACTCCTGGATGAGAGACCTTATCCCGGAAAATATTATGGGCTCTTTCTTTTCGAAAAGGATGCGGATTGCCACCGGCATCGGGATAGTTTTGAGTTTGCTTGCGGCTGTTTACCTGGATTTTTGGAAGAAGCAGTTTGCATCGCATGAATTGGCCGGCTATTCGATTTTATTTTTTATCGGCTTTGCAGCGGGAATGCTTGGAGTATTCTTTTTGGCAAAGACACCGGAAATACGGATGCCTGTGGTTCGTGACAGGCTGAAAATCTTTAAGTTGATTTCGCTACCCTTCAAGGATGAAAATTTCAGAAAGCTCATAGCTTTTATGTGCTCCTGGAACTTTGCTGTCAATCTGGCCGGGCCGTTCTTTATGGTTTATATGCTCAAACGGCTGGGTTTAAGCATGTCTTTTATCATCGCTCTTTCTATAGTCAGCCAGGTGATGAACTTTCTATTTCTAAAAATCTGGGGAAAATATACGGACCGTTACAGCAACAAGTCGGTATTGGCAATCAGCGGGCCGTTATTTATCGTCTCGATTCTCGCCTGGACGTTTACAACTATGCCGGAGAAGTACTTTCTGACAATCCCTTTGCTGATAATAATTCATGTTGTCATGGGGCTTTCCTCGGCCGGTGTTTCTCTTGCTTCGGGCAATATCAGCCTGAAACTGGCTCCCAAAGGACAGGCGACAGCTTATCTGGCGACCAATACGATCGTCAACTCAGTTGCCGCCGGTATAGCACCTATATTAGGCGGGACATTCGCGGACTTTTTTGCCGGCAGGGAGCTGGCCTGGACGCTGAACTACAAAAGCCCTACGGGTGAATTTGCATTGACAACATTGAACCTCCAGCAATGGGATTTCTTTTTTGCCTTTGCATTTTTGATCGGACTATATGCCATTCACAGGTTGGCCATGGTTAAAGAAGTGGGGGAAGTGGAGGAAAAAATTGTTGTGCAGGAGCTTTTCAACGAAGTCAGAACCCAGGTGAGAATTCTCTCTTCCATCGAGGGAGTCAGGCAAATGGTCGGCTTTCCACTGGCGATAGTCAGGAGTATTACTGAAAGGATAAAACCTAATGGGAAAGAAAAAACAAATTAAAAGACACTACAAAAAAGCGGGACTGCCTCCGGGGACATTAGTGCATATCGGTGAAAGAAAACTTGAGTCCGTTCGGATTACGGTGATAGATTATGACGAAAGCAGCTTTCAGGAAAAACAGGTTGCCAACATTGAAGATTGCTTCGAATTCAAAACGACTCCGACCGTGACATGGATAAATATTGACGGGCTGCACGATGTGGAAATTATTGAAAAGATCGGCAAGCACTATGATTTTCATCCGCTGGTGCTTGAAGATATATTGCATACGGGTCAAAGGCCTAAATTTGAAGACCTTGATAACTATATTTATATAGTTTTAATGATGCTGCGTTTCGATGATCAAAGTCAGGCTGTCCTGTCCGAGCAGGTAAGCCTGGTTCTTGGCCGGAATTATGTTATTTCCTTCCAGGAGGATGTTGGCGATGTTTTCGAGCAAATCCGTGACAGAATAAGAAACGCAAAAGGCAAGGTTCGGAGGATGGGCTCGGACTATCTTGTATATACACTTTTGGATGCGATTGTGGATAATTATTTCGGGATACTGGAAAAATTGGGAGAGAAAATCGAATCTCTGGAAGAAGAGCTGGTCAGCAATCCGACCGACCGGATTCTTAAACAAATACATAATCTCAAGAGAGAGATGATCTATTTGAGAAAGTCCGTGTGGCCTTTGAGAGAACTAATCAGCGGACTCGAACGTAGTGAATCAGACTTTATACAGGAAACGACAAATGTGTATCTCAGGGATGTGTATGACCATACGATTCAGGTTATCGATACGGTGGAAAGTTACCGGGATATGGTCTCGGGAATGCTGGATATATATCTGTCCAGTATCAGCAACCGGATGAATGCGGTTATGAAGGTATTGACAATTATTGCAACAATCTTTATACCTCTTACCTTTGTCGCCGGTATCTATGGGATGAATTTTAATCCGGAAGCCTCTCCGTGGAATATGCCGGAACTGAATTGGCGATGGGGCTATCCGGCAGTCTGGCTGGTTATGCTTATAATGACCGGTATAATGATCTATTATTTTAAGAAGAAAAAATGGCTGTAAAAAAAACGATAATCTAAACAAGGAAATTACTTTCGGGGATTAATATTATGCATGTATTGTTTATTCTTGCATTAATTGCGTCATGGATAATAGTTAGGATTGGAGCTATCGCTTTTCAGCTTACCGGGCTTGAATGGTCTTTGGCAAAGTTTCAGTCGCTGTCATGCTTTAGCGGGACGGGCTTTACGACAAGAGAGTCCGAACTGATTGTAGGCGATAAGCGCAGACGCCGGATTGCTTCTGTTTTAATGGTTCTGGGAAATGCGGGATTGGTTACTTTGATAGCCACGGCGGCCAGCGCTTTGGATCCCAAGCAGAATGTTGTCCCTTGGTTTAAAGACAATTTCTTCAATACACCGATAAATTTGGCTGTTTTGGCTATAGCATTATTCTTAGTCTATAAAATTTTCACTAACAGAAAAATAGCGGGGAAGCTGACCAGATATTTGAGGAAGAGGATTATCAAGCAGGAGCTTCTTAAACCGGTTTCGTTCGAGGAGCTGTTACAGCTCACAGGCGGCTATGGAATTTCAAGAATCGAAGTAAGTGAAAAAAGCCCTCTTATTGATAAGACCCTTGCTGAGTCCGAGTTGCGAAAAAATGATATTACCGTTCTTGCAATTATAAGAGATAATGAAACTTTACCGAATCCGTCGGCCAACAGAAAGATACAGAAAGGCGACGGACTAATTTCTTTCGGAAAAATAGAGAATATACGAAATCAAGCAACTGTTAATTAGCTGTTTTTTAGGTGAAGTTAATGTTAAACTTTGATATTTATGCTTGGATTATCCTACCGTTACTTATTTTTATAGCAAGAGTACTTGATGTGACTCTTGGTACGGTTCGTGTAATCTTTGTATCGAAAGGACTCAAATATTTAGCCCCTGTTGTAGGTTTTTTTGAGATTTTAATCTGGCTGCTTGCCATCGGCCAGATAATGAAAAACTTATCCAATCCTGTTTGCTATATTGCATACGCAGGCGGGTTTGCAATGGGTAATTATGTTGGGATTATCATAGCTGAAAGACTATCTCTCGGTGTTGCGCTTTTGAGGGTAATAACTCAGAAAGATGCCGCCGATTTAGTACGGTCGCTAAATTCAGCCAAATATGGGGTAACAAGTGTTGACGGCCAGGGTGCACATGGGAAGGTCAGCATTATTTTCACGATTGTTCCGAGGAAAGAGATTACAAAGGTGGTTGAGCTTGTTAAAAGATTCAATCCAAACGCCTTCTATACGATTGAAGAGGTAGGTTTTGTGGAACAGGGAGTATTTCCAATAAGAAAGAGTTGGCGAAATGAGGCGTTCGAGTTTATATTCAGGCCTTTTAGAAAAGGTAAATGAAACGTACGAATTTGGGGAAGGAAGATTATGAGCAGGAAGTTAAATCATGAACTTTTCCAGAGATACCCGGATAATCCCATTCTTTCGGTTGAAGACTGGCCCTACAGGGCAAATTCGGTTTTTAATGCAGCCGCGGCGGAAGTGAACAACCAGATACTGTTACTGGCAAGAGTTGAGGATTATCGAGGCATATCACATCTGACCGTGGCAAGAAGTGATGACGGAATCAATGATTGGCAAATAGACGATGAGCCGACTTTAATGCCGGAGCCCCAAAAACATCCGGAGGAAATCTGGGGTATCGAAGATCCGCGGCTAACCTGGATTGAGGAAATGAAACAATGGGGGATTTGTTATACGGCCTATTCAAAAGGAGGGCCGCTGGTCTCTCTTGCCCTGACGAAGGATTTCAAGTCGTTTGAACGTCTGGGGCCGGTAATGCCGCCTGAGGATAAGGATGCGGCTTTGTTTCCGGTAAAGTTCGGCAATCGATGGGCTATGCTGCATCGGCCTGTTTCCATGTCGCCTTTACTCGGTGCCCATATATGGCTGTCTTTTTCGCCCGATCTAAAGCATTGGGGTGAGCATCATGAAATTATCCATGCCAGGAGTGGTGGATGGTGGGATGCGAATAAGATTGGATTATGCGCGCCACCTATGGAGTCGAAAGAGGGCTGGCTTATTCTTTATCATGGTGTACGAACAACAGCGTCCGGTTCCATATATCGGTTAGGGCTTATTTTATTAGACCTGGAAGACCCTACTAAAGTCATCCGGCGTACCGATGAATGGATATTCGGCCCCAAAGCACACTATGAGCGTGAAGGAGATGTGGATGATGTCGTATTCCCGTGTGGATGGATTAGGAAAGAAGACAAAGTGTTGATATATTATGGAGCTGCCGACTCGCGTATATGTCTTGCTACCGCCGGGTTCGACGAAATGGTCGATTATATTCTTGAATGTCCCGGCGAAAATTCCTGGAGTCAATAGCCATGAAGAATAACGCTGTTATTAGACCTTATAGCAAATGTGCTGTTATCGTAGCTCACCCGGATGATGAAACTTTATGGGTGGGGGGGACTATCCTTCTGCATCCGGATACGGACTGGACAATAATTACAATGTGCAGAAAAAGTGATGCCGACAGGGCGCCGAAATTTTTCAAAGCTCTTGAGGAATATAATGCCAAAGGTGTTATGGGAGATTTGGATGATGGTCCGGAGCAGACTCCACTCGATTTTAAACTGGTGCAAAATACGATTATGGAGTTGTTACCGTCGGAAAGATTCGATCTGATTATTACTCACAGCAGATGGGGAGAATATACACGGCATCTCAGGCATGAAGAGACGGCGAAAGCGGTTTTCAATCTCTGGAATTCCGACAGGCTCCATGCCAGGCAGGTCTGGTCTTTTGCTTATGAGGACGGAGAAAAGAAATATTTACCGCGGGCGGAACGAAATGCGGATCATCCGGTAGAGTTACCGGAGCAAATATGGCAGCGGAAATATAAAATAATAACCGATTTGTATGGTTTTGATAGTGACAGTTTTGAAGCCAGGACAACTCCGCGACGAGAGGCGTTCTGGTGCTTTACTAAATCTGGTGGTCCGAAGAAGTAGGGAGCTTGAAAATGAAAGTTCTGGTCATGTATGATTATCCACCCTCGCCCGCAGGTCTTGCCACTCAGGGACACTTGCTGCATCGGGGGCTGGAAGAAATGGGTATTGAAGTATATTCGGTCAACTTCGAATCCGCCCAGGAGAAGGAATGGTATTATCGCTGGTTTGAGCCGGATGTGGTTGTCGGGGTTGGTTATTGGGGGCATACGCCGCATTTGGTTTTACACCCGAAACGTTATGGTGTGACTCCAATACCATGGCTTGTGGCGGATGGTTATTTGGCAAACTACCGAGAAATACTGGAAGATATACCGTTGATTCTGGTGACTTCCAACTGGGTCAAAAAGGTCTATATGCGTGACGGACTCAGCGGCAAAAATATTGAAGTGCTGCATGTGGGATGTGATACGGATTCGTTTGTGCCCAGAGACAAGAAAGATCCTAAAATAGCTTCGGTTCGAGAGGCATTAGGTGTCTCGGATGATCAGATAATGATTTTGACGGTTGGAGGAGATGCCGCCTCGAAAGGGGCACAGGAGGTGATGCAGGCTTTGGCAATCAATGATATCGAGGCCCCGGATTGGAAATATATTTGCAAGGTCTGGCCTCAGCCCCGGACCGAGGAGCAAAATCTGGTGGATATGCAGCTTGCTGCTCATTTGGGAATAGACAAAAATGTAGTTTATGCCACCAGCAGGGTATCCAGGAATTTTATGCCGTATCTTTTAGCGGCA
Source organism: uncultured Pirellulales bacterium (assembly GCA_964570855.1). Classification (GTDB taxonomy): domain Bacteria; phylum Planctomycetota; class Phycisphaerae; order Sedimentisphaerales; family Anaerobacaceae; genus JAFGPS01. The sequence goes on along the minus strand of CAZMZR010000024.1, from coordinate 28,441 downwards.
TGTGATATTTATGCAGCACCCTCACGTTTGGAAGGTTTTGGTATGATACAGGTTGAAGCAAATTCCTGTGAAAAACCGGTTATTGGCATAAAGGCGATGGGCATGCTTGACACCATGGTGCATGGCAAGACGGCTTATCTTGCAGATGTGGCTCAGGAGATAAGGCTAAGAGAGACCGTACTCGGGGATGAATCCGGTTATGAAGGGGGCCACAGATTCACTTTCAAAAGGCCTCGTATCGTTGATTACCGGGCCAGTGTACATGATATTGCCAACTATCTGATGGATTTGATGAAAAACCGGGAATTAAGAGAACAAATGGGCAAAGAAGGTAGAAAACGGGCAATTGAACACTTTGATTATAGAGTCATCGCAAAGAGATTTGTTAAGATCGTCTCAAAACGCCTTGGAATTTCATAGTATGGTAAAGAAAGATCATGAGTTGATAGAAAATGCGAAGCAAGCCGCCTTAGAGGTGCTTTTGCATAATAATCATGGCTCGTTTCGCGGTTTACCGAGGACCGCCGGCTGGGGTTATCCGGAGCCATATACTCGGGATTTACTTATCAGCTCCTTAGGAATACTAACGACAAATAATGAGAAATTGATTAAAAAACTCAGGCGTGTTTTAGAGACGCTCGCCCGGAACCAATCTCCTTATGGTCATATTTCCTCTCTGGTGCATGATCCGGAAGACAGGGGATCAAGCGATTGTACGCCTTTATTTCTTATTGGAGTCGGTCTCTGGCGTAAAGTAATGAATGAGCCGGATTTTCTTGAGGATGCGGTGCAGAAAGCCCTTATCTGGATGGAATATCGCAGCCCGACAAATCGAGTTATGGTCTGTCAACTTCCGACAAGTGACTGGCGTGATGAGCAGTGGGTTCTGGGATATGGTCTGTATGTGAATACTTTGGTTTATATTTACCTTCGCTTGTTTGGATTGAACGACCAGTCTGATATGCTCAGAGAACAGATGGGCAGATTCACTGTAAAAGGCGACAGGCAGAACCGTCATGTCCATGAAGGTCTGGTGTTGAGGTCAAAGCCTTATTATGCGTTTTGGTCCTACAAGGTTTTTAGAAGTGAACGATTCGATTTGCTGGGGAATAGCCTGGCGATTTTGTCCGGAATCGCATCAAAATCGAGATCAGATCATCTTATCGCCTGGATAGAAGCCGAGTGTAAAGCCATGAAACAAAGAGAAGAGCTGGCCGTCGATTTGCCTCCGAATTTTTTCCCATATGTCAGGCCGGAAGATCCTGACTGGATGCCGCGTTATAACAGATATAATCAGCCGGGTGAATATCATAACGGGGGTATTTGGCCCTTTATTTGCGGTTTTTATATTGCCGCTTTGGTAGCTGCGGGAAAGTTTATTCTTGCGAGAAAAAAGCTGGTTACTTTGGCAGAACTCATAAGGCAGACCAGGGTGGCGGAGGTAGAATTCGGCTTTAATGAATGGCACAGGGCCCAGGATGGGACCCCTCAGGGGCAGGATTGGCAAAGCTGGTCGGCGGCAATGTTCCTATATGCTGCAGCTTGTCTCGAACAGGAAAAAGCGATATTTTTTGATGATTTCCGGATAGTGAATTCAAGAAAGGGCTGAGTATGAAAAAATTCAAGATAATTGTAATTTTAGTTGTTTCACTGCTGGCCTTGATAATAATTTTACAGAATTCGCAAGCAGTTGAGACGAAAATTCTATTTTGGATGTTTACTTTACCGAGAGCGTTTCTATTGTTTTTAACTTTTATGTTTGGTTTTATTGCCGGTTTATTAGCAGTGATACGTTTCGAGGGAAAAGCGAAAAAGAAGCGGGAAGTCGTCTCTGAACAGGAAAAATAAGACAAATCTGCCTAATATAATCCCTATAGGTATTGTTATTTCGCTGTAGGTATGTGTTGTTTTCTGTAAACATAAACAACGCTGCCCATCTCGTTATTTTTTATATCTTTTCTTAATTGATCGTTATTGACAAAATGCTCTACGACTTCCTTGGCGACTGCCTGTGAGTCTGTTTCGATATACATCCAGAACTGGCTGGACCTCTTGAGGGCTTCAAACACGATATCGTGTGCTTCCTGGCAGATTCCAATGTGCCAGATGCTGTTATCATTATTTTTTTGCTGAATATAATCAGCGATGTACTCAATTATTTCCTGTGTTCTGGTGAGCATATTAAAGCCGGTTTTATGTTGAATTTTTCCTCGGTGTTCTGTCCTATTTTGAGTTTTATCCCTTTTTTTAGTTCAATTATGTGTAGTGTGCGAAATATAGGAGGGTTTTTTTCGTATCTCTGTTGTCGTGAAGCTTTCATTAATTTTAAGTCTCAGGACCGTACCTTAAAAATGCTAACTAATAATACGTTTAAGGTACAAATTTGCGTACATCAATACCCGTATAATAATGGCGTTTCAAAAATCCCTTTTATTGATTCAATTCTTGAAAATTCTTGAAAATTCTTCAAAAAATCAGATTTGTAAGTGTCAATAAACATAAATAGCGGTGATTACCTTCAGTGAAACTTTCGTATGCTCATACAGGAAATAGCCGAAAAACGTTCTCCAGGTTCTCTTTAAGGGTGTGTTCTTTTGTGAACTTGATTTTAATATAGAAGTAACTGTACTATTTTTTGACACTGTTTTTGTTAATCTGGGGGCTAAATATCGTATAAATGTATACTTACGGCTTGTCATGTAAGGATTTTTGTATTTTGGTCGGTAAGCTATGACCGACATTAAAACAACAGTGTATGTGGCCGATGGCAATATGCCCTTTGAATTGGCTGAAGTTAAAATCTCTAATGTTTGTCGAGATATTATTGTAGGCACCAGACTTATAACTATTGTCGCTTCAGATACTAACGGTTGCTGGAGCGGCGATTTATAGCGATATTATAGTAGATTTTTCCTATTCTGCCGTGTCTGCTTCATGTCGGCATTAAAATAATTGCAATGAACCGAATTGGTGCATGGAATCCGACCTCAATACAGATGGCAATGTCGAGGTTGAAGATTTATTTATTTTTTTCCGAATACTTACTTGAAGGAACCGGATATTTACAAGCTGCTGTTTGTAAGTCCTAACAGTGACTTAAAGCCATTATAATACGTAGTTAAGCATATACTTACAATCAACTTTGACCGTGCCTTAACACCGAAAACTGCCAATTTAAATTTCGTCCTTATTTTTTTAAAAGCATTCCATATTTTAAATTTTCCACAGAAGGAATCAATGTTTTGGGATTCAGATTCGCCATACATAGTAGATTCACTGTTTCTGTGCTTTTGAGTTAAAAGCTCAAAAAATGTTGTATTCAATAATTTTTTAGGAAAGGGCATGGTCATGACCACGAAACGTATTTTATTAAGTATTGCTATCTCGTTGTGCGTAAGTTGTATTGCATTTGCAGATCGTACTTTGGACAGGTCGGAAATTTTGGAACTTTTTGATAAATTAACAAATCAACCAAAAAAGACCTGGATATCTGCAGGTACGATAGAAGCGATACACGATGAATATCGAGCTGCAAAGACGACAAATGAGGCCGAGATCAGCAACCAAATCAATCAGGAGGTTGAGGAATATAAAAATAGTACCAATAAAGGGGAATTAACAGAAGAACTGCAAAGTATGAAGCTTGATGCCATACCATTTAATGTTCGATATGAGTTATCGAACGAATATTCGATGAACTCGCATGTTGTACTTAAATATGATGGTGAAAAATTCTACTGGGAAATCAGTGTTAACTCACGCACGGATTCCGTAACGCCGGATAAAGACCTGCAAGGCAATTTTATGACCGATCAATTCGATATGGACTGGAACGCCGAACGAGCTTTTGTCTGGGACGGCCAAAAATTCACTTTTTACTCTATTACTGGTAATCAGTCTATTGTTGATGCGAAAGGCAGTTTCCCGCATATAGTTAATGGCCCGTTAACCGCCGGAGTTATTCCCTGGGGTTACGGCCGTCTTACATCAGACAAACTTGCAGCTTATGAAGCTTCTGCCGTCGAGGTGGATGTTGACGGTGGCACAGAGATTCATCTGACGCTCAATGATTCTGACAATACTAAAATGCTTTTTATATTGGTCCCGGAAAAAGATTGCGCCGTACTTTCCTGTTTATTCACAGGTCAGGATTCGATCATAGCCGGACAATATGACAACTTCAAACAGGTTTCGGGAAATTGGATTCCCAACACTATTTTAATTGAAAAATATGATGATTTGGCAAACGATCCGTTGGCCAGTGACCTTTGGATGTTTACGAACATCAGTAGTGCCGCTCCCGCGGCGGACAGTTTTCAAGCAGATTATAAGGTGAGTACATTGGTAGAATACCACTCCTTGAACAATCAAAAAACTTTGATATATCAATATGCCGACACGGTTGATATTGAACGGTTCATAACAGATAACCTTGCTTTTACAGCATCTGAAGATAAAGGCGATATGCGGCAAAACTGTGCAACTGTTGCTTTGGAAAGTGCGGCAAGGCAGTTGGGAAAAGATATTGCGAATCAACCAATAACTCACTTGGTGAGTGGGACGGATAAATCGACAAATCTGTATGAAATGAAGCAGTTTGTACAAAGTCTCGGATTTAACGCTCGAGTGGTGAAGACAGATATTGATACACTAAGGAATTTGTCCGGTTGTAAAGTGATTGTGCATCTTCCCGAAAAGAATCATTTTGTCATGATCGACCACATTGACAATAGGTATGTGTGGATTTTCGATTTAACGAGCAATAAGTTTTTCTATAGCACCGATATAAACTCGTTCGTTACGGACTGGACCGAAGGCACGGCTTTATTGATTTCCAGGACGCCTATAGAATTAAAAGGTAATACTATTGAAATTGCTGATGCCAGTCTTCACAGCTTTGTCGGTGCGGATGGATATACATGCACTGATCTTATTCAGGAATATAATGTAATTTTTTGTGATTATGTAATGGGGTTATGTGCCGGTAAATATGAGATGTTCCTTACGAGGTACGGTTGTGAAGCCGCCGAAAGCGGGACCTGCTCCTATTCCATATATACAAGGAAGGTAACGCAACCCTGTGTAAATGATCCTTACTATCCCATGCATTGCACTATATCCGGAGGTTGGACATGGTATTATATGTATGCATGTAAGTAAATACCTCAAAGATGGTGAACAATTTGGAATAATTTCTTATCTCTGTTGTTTATAATGCTCGGCCGGGATTGACTAAAAGAGGGGATTTTTATAGAATAGAGCATTATGAAACGAAGAGCTTTTACCCTTGTCGAGCTGCTTGTGGTTATAGGTATTATAGCTCTTCTTACGGCTATATTAATTCCTGCGTTGCGGCGTACAAGATTGCAGGCCAAAGCGGTTCTTTGCAGCTCGAATATAAATCAACTGACTCTCGGCTTAATAAGATATGAGATTGAAAATGAGACCTTCCCATACGCTCTTGATACAACCTCCACGGAGCCGCCTCCGGGTGGGTATCCCGGAAATTTAATGTATGATAGAGCGGGATGGTGGTGGTTCAATTATATCGTCGATTATTCGAAAGAGGATTCCGAATCGGTAATTTTATGTCCATCCAGACAGATATTAGATAGCAGATTGAAATACAATGTATTGTGTGGAAATTACGGTGTAAACCAGTCTGTATGTAAAAACTCACGTAGTATAGAAAACCAGACCGAATTTGCAGGAAAACCATTAAGTAGTAGTGATATATCACATCCCGGATGGACTTTTCTCGTGGCCGACTGCGGTTATGGTATGATAAACTGGTTGCATGCAGCGGATACTCTTCCCGAATCCCATAGTAATACGATTGAGGACACCGCATATATTCCCGGCCTTTGGATTAACGAGAACAGAAGTTTATGGCCGGGACAAAGAGACGATGCAGTTTGTGGTCGCCATCCAAATAAAACAGTAAACGTCGGTTTTGCAGATGGGCACATCTCTCATGTAGAAGCCGAGATTTTCTTCGTAGAGAAAACAGGTGATAACTACAGGAATCTCAACCCTTTTTGGTTGCCGAAATGAAAAAACTCTATTTTATAAGAATAGTTTTCAATATCTTTTTGCATTTCGCTTTCATTTAAATATTCCACTTTGGTTATCGATTGTAAAGTATATGTGTTATCAGAAATGTATTTCCTGTAAGTCTCGATTTTGTAAGGCAGATTTGTGACCGGATTGATGAAAAACCGCCACTTTTTATATACAGGAGAACCACTGTAATCTTCTTCAAGCCATGTAAGTTCGTACACTTCAACGCTTGTAATGGAAGTTTCCGGCTTTTCATTAGTTATGTGGTTCCATTCGGCATCGGAGGGAATGTCGATATATTGAAACGGCATCAAGCCTAAGAAGCTGCTTATATTTTGTTCGATATCAGCGATGATGTTATCAGGTAGTTGCGATGTTTGGATTGAGTCGATACCTGCTTGTTTTGTTTTTCTAACCTTGTTTGTGAAGTCCCATTGGACCACCTCATTTTCGGTTTTTATTATTTGGACATTTAACGTACGTGATATCCATTTCTCCTGTACAGGTTCTGTTTTATCGGGGACAAAGGTTGTGGTATAGATATTTTTTGCTTTATCGATAGCTGTATAGAGTTGCTTTAGAGTAACGGCTTCGGCCATGGATGTTCTGAAAAAGAATGTAACTGCCATTAGCAGAACCGCTACCCCTATAACGCCGGTTCTAAATAAATGATTCGTACTTAATGCCGCAATTTTGCGTTTTAAGGTGATAGAGAATTTTATAGTGGAAGCCTGTTGCTGCGGATTTTCTTTATCTTCCCGGTTTTCTATATCCACACTGATCGGGAAACCGGAGTAAAGATTGTCGGGTTCTTCGGTCTCCTTTGTTTCTGCGTAATCATTTATTTTGTATATTGTAACGACCTTGGATTCGGCGCGTTCGGCTATTTGGAAAATAGTGTTATGAAGCTCTTGTATTTTAGACAAACCCGTTGGACATTGTCGTAAATGTTGTGTAAGAGAATCCATGTCTTTGGCGTTTCGATTTTTAAAATGTTCAGGCCCTAATGTAACTACGTAGTCAAATATGTCATTCATTGAAAGCTTCTCGCATGTGGAGCATTTGTGAACGCCTTTTTCTCTCTGATATTCTATGATGACTTTTTCCCGGTGTTCATATAAAGCCTGGCGGCAATTACTGCATTTGTAGAGATGCTTTAATATTTGCTCGTTCGTTTCATGGAAATCCAAAGAAACAACCGCTTTAATAGCGGCCCGGGCTCGTGAGCAGCTTACGGTATCTTTGGCGGTCATATTTGCCAGGAGCCGGCTTAATCTGCATGATTGAATACGGCTCAGATTTAAGCTTGTGATTGTTTCCAGATCCCGGGCGCACGGTCGGCAATGATCCAAATGTGCCGTTATCGGTGTGGGTATTTTTATTCCCAAGTCCGGATCCAGTATGACCGGCAAAAAGGGCTTTACGGTATTACAAACCACCTTGTTGCCGATGTAGGCCAGGTGCAATTTCAGTAAATTTGTCATAGCATTTGCAACCTGACTGTTCTCGAATTTTGTGTTTCTGTATGACGATAACACGGTTTTAAGCATTTTCGCTTTTTCCCGGCAGTATTGGCACTTGTTTATGTGGTCGATAATATTCCTGGGAATAAGCCCAATATTTTCTTTGTTCTGAAAGTCGTAATAGTACTGTTCAGCTTGCCTGCATAATGAATTACTGTTGGAAGTAACCATAATAATTCCCTTATTTTCCTGTTAAAAGCCGTCGTAGCTTTTTCAATCCTATAGATATATATCTGCTTGCGGAAGAACTTTTCACATTCATTTTTTTTGCTACTTCTTTGATGCTCAGATTATCCCCGAAATGGAGAATTATCGCCTGCGAACAACTACTTGGTAGTTGTTCGTAAAGAAGCCTGAGCGTCTCCTTAATTTCTTCTTTCTCTTTAAAGGCGTTTCCGGAAGGGGTTTTATTGATTGAAGTTTTCATTTTTTGACTATATTTTTGAATATGTGTCTTATATCTGACTACCCGGCGGTGGGAATCGGTAATATCGTTGATTATGGCCCGATAAAGAAAGCCTTTTATGTTTTTAATTTTGGGTGGAATAGGTTTGTGAACGAGTGAAAGGAAGAAATCCTGGCATATATCATCCACTTTTTCGTTATTTTGAACTTTGGAACGGATGACAGAATGAATAAACTCGCTATATTCGGTAAATATTTGAGATGCAAGCTCAATATTCTTTTTTTTATTATTTGAGTTATCCGATGGCATTGAACCTGCAATAAAACGAAAGAATTTTATAATTTTTTAAAAAGAGGTAATTGCTAATCGATAATTAGCAATTTTACCATAAATTTGAGCGATATTCTATTGGTCAGGTCGTTTTACTGCAAATAAAGTTTTATATGACGTGTTTTAAGTCTTTATCTCTGCAAGGGTGAATGTATAAATCTAAAGGCAATTCCGTGCTTATAAGTGTTAAAGATTGATATTGGTGGCGGTTTTCAATATAATTTGCCCAAATTACGATTATCGGGGGGGGGGGCTGTATAAATCACTCATCATCCAAATAAAGTTGCTTTGGATGGGGAATTTTTTGAATAATTTTTAATATGGTTCCTGGGTCCAAAACGGTTCTTACCTGCTGAGAGGGAGAAATTCCGGTCCCCTCGAATAGTTCAAACAGCTACTTCAATTCGAATTTTTTCCTGAAAAAACTCAGAGATTTCATTTCGGCATAAGGTAAAAGGAGGAACGATGTATAGTGGCCGGAAGGAAGGTAAATCACTTCCGGTTTACCGATAGCTTCCCGCAATTTGTCGCCACATTTTCTCGGAACGACTCTGTCAAACGATGCAATATACATTAAGACGTTTCCGGCGTCTATATAACCGGCCAGTTTAAGGGGGTCCGTTGCCACTTTTTCCGACAATTCAGTATGTATATCTTCGGTGCTGGCCCCGTCTTTGATGAATTTTTTAACGGAATCCTTCAACTCTTTCTCTCCGGAAGACAGAGTGATATCTGCAATACTGCCGCCGGCAAGGCCGAACACACAACACTTCAGTCTTTCATCTACTCCTGATACCAGGCTTGCTTTTATACCGCCAAGGCTTAATCCCAAACAACCGAGCTTGTTTTCATCTACTTCTTCTCTTCCAACCAGGTAGTCCAGAACCTGCCTGTTGTCCAACACGGTTTGTCTGAAATAATCTTCAACCTCTTCGGCGCTCCTGGTATTTTCAAGATCAACCTTTCTGTTATGCACGGCGGCACAGTTGAAACCGTGGGCTGCAAAACAGCGGGCAAAGCTTTTAACGGAAAAATCTATTCCGCCTGATATCGGTAAAATAAGCACAGTTGGAAATTTGCCGGGCTGTTTTTGCTCATAATAGTCGATTTTTATATTCTCTGTTCCGAAGATATTTAGTGCCGAAGGAAACTCTATTCTCTTGATTATGTAGCGTTTCTTTTCACTGATTACCTCGGTTTTAGCTTCTATGTCATGCATGGGATAACTGTAGTATTCCAGCATATCGGCACTTCTGGGTATCGGACCGGTATAAGAGGGATCGCACCGGTAGTGCGCACATGAAGAAAACATTATTAGTCCGAGACTCAGGATTGCCCCGAACAGTCCTCTAAGATTTGTATGATTTGTTGGTTTCGTGTCGGTTTTGTATTCCAATTCTGACATATAGCAACACCTTTTTCGGTTGTTTTGTCATCGGTTTCCTGATGTTTTAGAACGTTTTATTTCAGGTACAAATTACTTATGGCATTCTGCCTGTAATTCGACAATACCGAGTAACAGCGGTTTGGATATTGAAGGACCGAGCTTGTTATTAAACTACGTCAAAAACGGAGAGGGCGGGATTTGAACCCGCGGTACGGGTTTAAACCCGTACGACGGTTTAGCAAACCGTTGCCTTAAGCCACTCGGCCACCTCTCCGAACCAGGCTCGTTATATATAATGCGGATAATTTACACATACCTGAGCGGGAATGCAAGAAGTTTTGGGACAATTAATATTTCAGAGTGGATTTGATGTTATCTCTGAAGTAGAATGACTCGTTTTATTGGCTGTGGTTTTTTATGGAACGTTTAACGCAGCAAATATGTCATTATGCGGATTGAGGGAGATTTTTAAAGGAGATTGGCATGAAAAAGGTTATCGGCTTGGCGTTTATTTTAAGCATTTATTTAATCGGTTATGCGGGCGGGCAGACCAATTCTGCCGTCTCTGGTTCGGTATGTGATGAAATTCCGAACAGCACTTTTTATGAGCCTTTTTTGGTTGCTGTGAATTCGGATCAGGAGCAAACAGAGGAACCCAGAAACCCCGATGTAATTTTTGTTCCAACCCCTCCGGAAGTTGTCGATAGGATGCTGGAAATGGCTCAGGTTACAAAGAACGATTTGGTCTATGACCTGGGCTGTGGTGATGGACGGATTGTTATCGCCGCAGCGAAGAAGTATGGCTGTAAGGCCGTCGGGTACGATATCGATCCCGAACGAGTGAAGGCATCTCGGAAAAATGTTGATGCGAACAATGTGGGCGATCTGGTTACAATCGAGCAAAAGGATATTTTCACTCTCGATCTAAGCAAGGCCGATGTAATCACTCTTTACCTGCTGCCGGATCTGAATGTCAAGCTTATCCCGCAACTGGAGAAGCTTAAGCCCGGCTCACGTATTGTCTCGCATGACTTTGATATGAAAGGAATCAGGCCGGATGAAGTGATTACGGTTACTCCGTCAGGTAGTTATGTTGACCATAAAATTTATTTTTGGACAACACCGCTCAAGAGAGAAAGCGGCGGTGACGAGAATACATTTGACGAAGTAATTGAGACTACTCAAAACAATGTCAGCAACAGGGAAACACAGAAAGATGAAAAGCAACAGAAACCCGATGTTATTTTTATTCCAACTCCCCCGGAAGTTGTGAATAAGATGCTGGAGCTGGCGCAGGTTAAAAAAGATGATTTGGTTTATGACCTGGGCTGCGGCGACGGGCGGATAGTTGTGACGGCGGCAAAGAAGTATGGCTGTAAAGCCGTCGGCTATGATATAGATCCAAATCGAGTGAGAGAATCGCGGGAAAACGTGGCTAAAAACAAAGTCGGAGATCTGGTTTCAATCGAACAAAAGGATATTTTCACGCTCGACCTGAGTAAGGCCGATGTAGTTACTCTTTACCTGCTGCCCAGTCTGAATGTCAAGCTTGTTCCGCAGTTGGATAAGCTCAAACCGGGCTCGCGTATTGTTTCGCACGACTTCGATATGCATGGAGTCAAGCCGGACAAAGTTATTAAAGTTTATTCCGAAGTGGACGACAGACAGCACACGGTCTATCTGTGGAGCACACCGCTCAATAAGGAATTAAGGTATATACGCCAACCGGATATTCTCTATGTCCCGACACCTTTGGAAGTTGTGGATAAAATGCTGGAAATGGCTCAGGTGCAACAGGATGATTTGGTTTATGATCTGGGCTGTGGCGATGGGCGGATTATTATCGCCGCGGCAAAGAAGTATGGCTGTAAGGCCGTCGGATATGATATAGATCCCGAACGAGTGAAGGAATCTCGGAAAAACGTTGATGCGAACAATGTAGGCGAATTGGTTACAATCGAACAAAATGACATTTTCACTCTCGATTTAAGCAAGGCCGATGTAATCACTCTCTACCTGCTGCCGAATCTGAATGTCAAGCTTATCCCGCAACTGGAAAAACTCAGACCGGGCTCCAGGATTGTCTCACATGATTTCGATATGAAGGGAATCAAGCCGGACAAGGTTATCAAAATGACTCCCAAAGACAGCTACAGAGAACACGAGATTTATCTGTGGACCACACCCCTTAAGAAAGAACAAAATATGTAGATTTACTCCGTATTACGTTTGACAGCCATAATCATTAAAAGAAATGACTCATATTGTATTTGGTTTCTTGCAATTGGCGCCGACTTGGATATAAATATATCTTTTCGGCGAAGGCCACAGCAGTTTTTCTTTGCCGGTTTTGAAGGCAGCCCCTGGAAGAAAGGCAGTAACTATGATTATATCGTTGTTCCGTCGCTCGAAATTGTGGGCGACCGAGGAAGAGCTTTGGCGTGTAATTTTGCAGCGAAAAGTTTCCCCTAAAATCACGCAGGTGAAAATTGAAAGAAGATTTCTCGTTGATTCGGTCCGGGCTTTGAGAAGTTATGAATTGAATAAGCTAAAATGGCTTCTGAAAGAGACGTATGAACCTGAAATGTTCGGTGAGGAATCATTTTTTCAGGACAACGTGATGGAAGTTGGCCCCAGGCTTGCAATAGTTACTCCGAACAGTACAAACGCCGTTTCGATTTGTTCCGCGTGCGGACTGGATTCTGTTAAAAGAATTGAGCAGACACGGCGGTTTTCAATCTCCCTGGAAAAGGGCTCTGACCTTTCACCTGAACAGCTTAATGATATATACGCGCTCATCCACGACAGGATGACAGAGCAGCCGTACCTTGAACCACCGAAGAGCTTTGAACCGGACATCGAGCCGGAACCGGTACAGCTTATTCCTTTGCTCGAAAACGGAATTGAAATACTCGATGATACAAATAAAAAGCTGGGTCTGGCTCTGGACAAGCAGATGATGCAATATGTGTTCGAGCATTACAGCAAAATAGGTCGCAATCCGACCGATGTCGAGCTGTTTATGTTCGGCCAGCTAAACTCGGAGCATTGCCGACATCACCTTTTCAAGGGAAATTTTGTCATTGACGGCAAGCGGATGAAAAAAAGCCTGTTTGATATGATAAGATCGACTACTCAGGCGAATCCGGGAAATATTGTTGTTGCCTATGAGGACAATGCGGCAGTGACTTCCGGTAGGCCGGTAAATATCTTTCGACCTTCGGATCCCGTGATACCATCCGCTTTTACGGCAGGTATCGAGATGATAAGCGATGCTTTTAAGGCCGAAACGCATAACCACCCGACGACTATCAGTGCCGATCCGGGCGCCGGTACGGGATTGGGCGGCAACATTCGTGACATACAGGGTGTCGGCCGGGGAGGGACCGTATTGGGAGCGCTGGCGATTTATAATGTGGCCAATCTTCTTATCAGCGGCTATGATTTGCCCTGGGAAAAAGAGTATGCTCCGCATCCCTCGCGTTTCCAGACGCCTCTGGAGATTATTATAGAGGCTTCAAACGGAGCCAGTGATTACGGTAATAAGTTCGGCGTTCCTCTTACCGCAGGTTCATGTACATCATACGAGCTGATAAACGGCGGCGAGCATTACGGCTGGAAAAAAACCTGTATGGTCGCAGGCAACTGGGGTATCATTAATCATGTTCATGCCCTCAAAGAAGAACTTCATAAGGGATATTTAATTGTACAGATAGGTGGTGACAGGTATCCGATCGGACTCGGCGGAGGTTCGGGCTCAAGTAAAGATGCCGGAGGTCAGAAGGCGGACCTGGACTTCGATTCGGTCCAGCGTGCTAATCCTGAAATGGAGAATCGCAACGAATCTGTAATTCGGGCCTGTGCCGAGCTTGGTGATAAGTCCCCGATTGTAAGTATTACGGACCTCGGGGCCGGCGGTGAATGTGTGGCATTGCCTGAGATTGTACACCCGCATGGAGCGAGGTACGAATTGCGAAACATCCCTTGTGGTGACAGGACCATGAGCGTGCTTGTTTTCTGGTGTAACGAATCACAGGAAAGTATGGTCATGATAATCAAGAACCGGTCCCTGTCTATTCTCGAACAAATATGCGACAGGAACCGGTGTCCGATGTATGTAGTCGGCGAGGTTACGGCGGACGGTAAATTGGTCCTGACTGATAAAGATGCTCCTGAAACTGCATCAAGAGAGCAACGGGTCCCCATTGACCTGGATATGGAATTTCTCCTGGCGAACCTGCCCGAGATGACAATCGAATGTGAAAGTTTGCCTAATCAGCTTAGTTCTTTGAAGCTGCCTAAAGGTTTGGGCATTTTGAGTGCGCTTGAAAGGGTGCTCCGTTTGCTGAAAGTCGGTTCAAAAAACTTTTTAACTCGTAAGGTGGACCGTTCCGTTGGCGGCCTTAGCGCGCAACAGCAGACTGTTGGGCCGTTGCAGCTTACCTTAGCGGATTGTGCTGTAAGTGCACGAAGTCTTTTTGGAACTACGGGAATAGCGACAGCAATTGGGGAACAGCCGATCAAAGGTCTTCTCAAAACCGAGGCCGGCGGAAGGATGAGTATCGGAGAATCACTCACCAATCTTGTATGGGCGCCGATTGAAGATTTTTCATCGATTAATTTTTCCGCTACGTGGCAGTGGCCATGCAAGCAGCCGGGTGAGGATGCTCGTCTTTATAGTGCAGTACAGGCAACCACTGATTTGTGCAAAGAGCTTGGATTAAGAATACCGGTCGGCAAGGATTCTGTTTCAATGACGGCGTGGACGACGCTTAACGGTAAAAAACATTCCATTAAATCTCCCGGCTCTGTTCAGATGATAAGTTTTGCACCGTGCTCCGATATTACGAAGGTTATTACTCCGGATATAAAAAAGCCCGGCGAGGATTTATTTATTATGCTTGATCTTTCCGGCGGTAATAAAAGACTCGGCGGCTCCGTCCTGGCCCAGGTTTACGAACAGCTCGGCGACCAAACCCCGGATGTGGATGATCCGAATCTTCTTCGCAAAGGTTTTGAGGCCGTCCAGGAGTTAATCGAACAGGATTTGGTGCTCTCCGGCCATGATGTCTCGGACGGCGGTTTGATTACATGCCTGTTAGAGATGGCTTTTGCCGGTAACTGTGGTTTTGATTTGGAATTTGGTAAAACCGGGGTTTTCTCCGGGCAGGATGTTTTCGTATCTCTCTTTGCCGAAGAGCTTGCTCTGGTGTTCGAAATTCTCCCGGCAGACCTGCAGGAAGTTACAAAGATACTCCACACTTACGGATTTGAATTTGAGAAGAACGCTGTTGTATTAGGCAAAGCCACGAAGAATCCCGCGATTCAGATTAAATATCAGCAGCGAGTGGTTCTTGATGCCGACATGCGAGAGCTTCGGGATATCTGGCAGCAGACATCGTTTGAACTGGATAAACTTCAGGCCAATCCGGCCTGTGCTGTCGCCGAACGTGATGTAAATTTTGACCGTAAAGGGCCTGATTATCAGCTCACTTTTAAACCGGCCCGGACTCCCGATAAGAAAATGAAAGCCGGGAACAAGCCCAAAGTTGCGATCCTTCGTGAAGCGGGGACGAACGGTGCTCGTGAAATGGCGGGGGCTTTTTTCGCCGCCGGCTTTGAGGCCTGGGATGTAACTATGGCCGATATTGCCGAGGAAAAGGTTAGTCTTGAGGATTTCCGCGGCGTTGCTTTTTCAGGCGGATTCAGCTTTGCCGATGTTCTGGATGCCGGCAAAGGATGGGCCGGTGTGATTATGTTCAATGAAAAGATACGGGACGAGTTCAGAGCCTTTTGTGAACGGGACGACACATTTTCACTTGGTGTTTGCAACGGCTGTCAGGTTATGGCATTGCTCGGATGGATTCCCTGGCGGGGGATAGATATTCATAAGCAACCGCGTTTTGTGAGGAACGAGTCAAATATATTCGAGTCGCGATTTATTACCGTTAAAATATACCCGAGCCCTTCGATTTTCCTCAAAGATATGGCCGGTTCCGTGCTCGGTGCGTGGGTGGCACATGGAGAAGGAAGATGTTTGTGGCCCGATGAAAAGATTTTCAACCAGGCTGTGGATTCCAAGAGTAATCTAGCGCCTATAAGGTTCGTGGACGATGATGGCAAGCAGACAGAGCAATACCCGTTCAATCCCAATGGTTCCAAACTTGGAATTACCGGTATATGTTCGCGCGATGGAAGACATTTGGCTCTCATGCCCCATCCTGAGAGAGGATTTCAATCTTGGCAGTGGCCGTTCTGGCCGATGGAGTGGACAGACCTTAAGGTTTCTCCGTGGTTAAAGCTGTTCCAGAATGCCAGAGGATGGTGCGAAGAAAATCCGGCGTAAATCGTATGTCTGCATAATTGTCAGGATTTATCAATTAATATAAAATTATGGCCCCTGCCTTTTGTTCGGCAGGGGCCATAAGAAAAAGATAATTAAATACTCTGCAACTTTTAATATCAGTCACAGGTCAAAATACCCAACCATGTCTAATGCCTTGAATTTGCCTGTGTTGGGCAGGTCAAAGCATATATTCCATAGCGTTGAGTAACATCGTCTTGCCCGCATCGGATGTTACCAATAAAGGCTCCTGAATTTTACATAACCTTTTCTTTATCTGACGCTGTCAGACGTGCTCGTATAAGTTACTGACCGGCAAGATAAAGAATCTCCGCCGCCGACAAAGCACGGTTGTAGATATAGACTTCATCGTGCAGACCCTCGGAGAAACGGCCACTCGCCTCGGTATTTGTTCCTATGGCAACATTGTGAGTACTGGTGGCTATACCACCCACGTAGTCTTTCGTGGCCACTTCTGCACCGTCGACATAGATCTTAAGCTGGGTTCCGTCAAACGTTCCTGCTGCATGGTGCCATTCGTTATTAAGATCGCCGACCTCGGCAGAAATCCAGTTCCAAGTACCTTCATAGACGAAGAACTCGATCGCGTAACCCGTCCTGTGACCCTTGATACACCAAGAGTGGTCGCCTTTGTTTATCCAGGGATCATTCTGGCCGTTGCCAAAATCATTGACATTCACCCATATGGCAAGCGTGATCTGCTCCGTGAAATCAAAGAGCGGGTCATTTCCACAGTCAACATAGTCATCCACACCGTCGGTTTGCAAAGCCATACCGATGATACCTTCGACGAAGTTCGGATCGCCCATAATCGTACCATCAAGCTCGTTGCCGGAACTATCTAATACATCACCATCCAGGGGATAGTACGCAACCAAGCCGTCAGTACCGGGATCAACCGGCTTAACAGGCAGCATATACTTGACTGCATTGAGGAACATCTTTTTACCCGCATCGTTCAGGTTCAACACACCCACCGGGGCAATGTTGACGCCGTCCGGTGCGAGGTACGGATCATCCTGTGTACCGGCCATGAATAACATACGTTTTCCGCCGGTAGTCTGTACCGAGCCTGCGTAGTACTCTACGCCGGCAGGCCATTCCACAATCCACGCGGTATTGTAAATACCCAGCGACTGAGCCAGGAGTGTACCATTGCCTACATCGAGGATATCGGTAAGGAATGAGGTATTACCTGAAGCGACGTCCGGATCCAATATCTCGACCAGACCATCTTGATCGAGCTCAACACCATCATAAATAGGATGTGTGGTTTCCAAAGCCATCAAAATCGGAGAGCCGGCATCTTTATTTGCGCTTGTGGAATTCATCCAAACCCACCTGTTACTTCTGATCATCCACGCATTTATGCAGATAGTCGGTGTGGAAATGGCATTCCACTTGTCGGTCTCTGCTCCATCGTATTCACCTGTGGCCATACCACGGCTGGCTATGATCAGGTCCGCAGCTTCCAGCTCTGCGATTTTGTCGTCGTCCAGCGGATCGATCCAGTTGCCCGGTCGGAAATCTACGTTGTAGCCTTCTGCTTCAAGCCAGTCAGCCCAGCTCACATCGTCCTGAACACCGTCGGCGTCATTGTCTTTGACACTCGTTACAAAGACGACCGTTGGCGGTGGGGGTGTAAGCATATATTCAATCGCGTTGTGGAACATCTGCTTGCCCGCATCGTTCAGATTGAGTATGCCGACCGGCATGATATTGCCGTTGGCATCGGTGTACGGATCATCCTGCGTGCCGGCCATGAATAACATACGTCTGCCGCTGGCAATCTGTCCTGCGCCTGTGTAGTATTCCACGCCGGCAGGCCATTCCACGACCCACGCGGTGTTGTAAATACCAAGCGACTGAGCCAGAAGTGTTCCGTTGCCCACATCGAGAATGTCGGTAAGGAATGACGTATGACCTGAACCAACGTCCGGATCCAGTATCTCAACCAGACCGTCAGAATCCAGCTCAACATCGTCAAAGATAGGATGTCTGGTTTCCAGAGCCATCAAAATCGGAGAACCGGCATCTTTATTCGCACTGGTGGAATTCATCCAAACCCACCTGTTGCTTCTGATCATCCACGCATTTATGCAGATAACCGGAGTGGACAGTGAGTTCCACTTGGCGGTCTCTGCTCCATCATATTCACCGGTGGCCATACCACGGCTGGCAATGATCAGGTCCGCGGCTTCCAACTCTGCGATTTTGTTGGGATCCATCGGGTCGATCCAATTGCCCGGTCGGGCATCCACGTTGTAGCCTCTGGCTTTCAGCCAGTCAACCCAGCTCACGTCGTCCTGAATGCCGTCAGCATCATTGTCCTTGACACTCGTGACAAAGACAATTTTTGCACCTGCCGGTGGCAGTGAAACCATATAGTTGATCGCGTTGCGGAACATCATCTCACCGGCGTCGGTGAGGTTCCAAGCACCCTGAGGTAAGAGATTCGCCGTGAGCGAAGCATTTTCCGTACCTGCGCATAAGAGCAAACGCGGACCGGCCTGAACTAAACCGGCGCCTTCATAAGCTTCTACACCGGCCGGCCATTCGGCGACCATGGTCTCATCGCTGAAACTCTGGCCGATCAGAACGCCGTTACCGACATCGGTACCGCCTATAACACAGTTACCCTGATAACCATCGGCGAAACCTTCGGTGAATACCATTTCCACTAAACCGTCTTCGAGAGCTACACCATCGAGTACGGGGTGATCCGTCTCCAGAGCCAGCATGTAGGTATCCAGTGTTCTGTTGACGGTCGTCGAGTTGATCCATTTCAGACGAGAGCTGCGTACATGCCATGCGCTCAAGCTGAGGATCGGTGTGGTTACCGAGCCCCAGGCCTCCACTTCGGCTGCATCAGTAGCATAAGCGCCACTGCTTGCGGTACGGCTGATGATGACTAGATCGGCAAGATTGAGTTCGCCGACATAGTCGGTAGTATCATTCGGATCCTTGTCGTCACCGAGCGTCATCCAGTGGTCCATCTGGACGTCCACATCGTATCCTTCAGCCACGAGCCAGTCGGTCCACACTTGGTCGTCCTGAACGCCGTCCTCGTCACGATCAACCGTTTCGGTGACCCAGACGACATCCACACCTAATGTCATTTCACCATTCAGGGTAATTCCACCATTAGGTAACTTGCTTGACGGCATTAACACAAGCTTGCTACCTCTTGACGGTGCAAGCAGGAATGTAACGATTCCGTCCGTATCGCTGTTGATGAAGTCGTCCAGGGCCTGGCTTGTGTCGGTTGATTTTCTTTCATGTCTGTTAGGAGCAGTAAAGCTAAGCAGCTTATCAGTTAAGTCGTCCATATCCAGTGCGACCGGGAACGCAAACATATGGTCATTATCAACACCGGGAGCATTATTCCATTTAAGTCCTCCGCTAATGTTATCCTGATCTTCGACGACTCCGTAAACGTCCACGTTGCCTGGTATAAAACCAAAAATACTGAAGCTCATGTTTCTGTACGTCTGTTTGTCGTTGCTTTTCAGTCCCGATATGTCATAACTAATTAATGAAACACGTCGTCCTTGTGAAATTCCATTTAGATGGTCGCATACTTGAAGGTAGTAGGTTTTATAGCTTTGATCTGGAAATACGTTCCCATCATTTCCTATTACTGTCTCGACCGCAGGATTCACACTCACTGGTATAGGGGTTGCCTGAGCGACAATCCCTATGCTCAGCACAAAAACGAAAGATACTAAAAAAATCAGTTTTCTGAACATAATACTCCTCCTGTAATTTAAGAGTGATAACAAGAACGACCGATAAATTTTTTACCTTCCCAACATCTTAACATACACCTGCCCAGGATAATGTTTTTGTTCGACGTGGCTTCCACCTCTAAAAATTGCTTAAAATGAAAGGTAAAACATTAGCCCGAAGTGTACAACTTCGGCGGTCACGTTCATCTGCATTATTTTTATGTATTTTTCGGAAAATCCTTGGTGCTACTTAACGTAATATAGTCATAACTGGAACGAATAAATCAGCTTAAGACTTATAATCTCAAAGTTTCTACCTCTGTAATCAAGGCTTTTCCATAAAACCTATTTATACCATGTTAACAGTTTTGTCGTCAAGAAAATTTCCCTGATTTTAAGTGTTTCATATGTGTTTTTTAAGGTTTTATGCATAAATACCTGCTTTTATAGGAACTTGTCGTCATTTATACAAATTTTCCTGTTTTCCGTAATGGATATCTTGAAGTGTGTAAAAACACGGAAAATCAATATTATGGCTTTATCGCAACAATAATGATGTTTATATTACATTTGATGCTGACTGAATTCCTGAATGTGGCCGTTACAAAGCTTTTGAATATCCCTCGCTACAATCTCAGCAATGATTTGCTCTTGTTGTGATAATTTTGGTTGCGATTGAATATTATAGCCTGTTGATCGGATTTCCCGCTTGTTGTTTATAGTTTGATTTATTGTTCCGGGCCCTTTTCTTCTAACTGTAGCTGTTTTACGCTGTTCGGACAATATATGTTCAGCCAGGTCGAATTTGGGTATTTCAGCTTTCTGCTGTGTCGCGTTTTTTGGCTCTACTGGTGGTGTTTCTTTGTGTATTGCCTTATCCTCGATACGGTGTGAGGTTTCCTCCTTCAAAGGCTGCTTTGGTTTTTGGATTATGTCTTTCTTATACGGTGGAATTATATCCTTTGCTCTTAGAACATCGGTATCTCCCGGTTTGTCAGAATTAGTCTTGCCCACAAGAACTTCCTCCTCATAAATCCACTGAAAATAAATTCGGCTATTTTCAAGCCCGGCGCATTGACCTGTTCCAATTGCAATCTCTTAATCTTAAGGTGTAACTTTTTATTGATCGGACAATAAATTGAGTTTCAACATTTTCAACTGCTGTTTTGTACAGGTCCCATGGAAAATTCGGTAAAATCACCTATGTTAAGCTCCTCTATTAAAGAATTAATATCGTCGATTGTAATGGTTTTAATCGAATTGATATCGTCTTCGATAGTGCGATACTCTTTTAAATATATCCAGTTAAAACCGAGCTCAATCAGTCGGCCCATCGGCAGCTCGTCTTTAATAACCAATGCACTTAATATTTTGTTTTTTGCTTTTCTCAATTCGTCTTCGTTTATCCCGTCTTTGCCAAGGCCGTGGAAAATATTATTAACGGTATCAAGCACTTTGCTGAGATTTTCGCTGCTACATCGAAAATAACTATAGAAAACTCCTGTGCCGTCCATGGCTCCGTATTGCATTGTTGCCGATTCGGCCAATGCCTTATCCACCAGTTCCCAGAAATATCGCGATCCGACTTCATCGCCTATGATGGTCCCTAAAAGCAAAGCTGCAAATTT
This sequence comes from uncultured Pirellulales bacterium, assembly GCA_964570855.1. GTDB lineage: Bacteria > Planctomycetota > Phycisphaerae > Sedimentisphaerales > Anaerobacaceae > JAFGPS01. Next base: position 7,015 of record CAZMZR010000024.1, on the reverse strand, counting down.
CCTCGGATCCTGAGCGGACAGGCCAGAACTCATCAAGCATATATGCTCACGTGCCAGATTCTCCTTTTCGAGTCTCTGCTTCTTCTTGCTGCCGTCAGAGTGCTCCAGCTCTCTTATTACTGATTGTTCTTTCCAGTTGTCGCAGTATTTTGCGGCGATGGAACAGACTTGCTCCCAGTCAAAATTGCCCGTACAAGTCAACACCATGTTATTCGGAGCGTAGCGGCCGGCAAAATAGCTCCGCATTTGCTCGGCAGTCAAATTATCAATGCTTTCTTCGCTTCCAAGAACGCTGTTCCCGCATGGATGCCCATTGAAGTGGAGAGTTCTGCATTTTTCGACGACATCAAAGCTCGGCAGGTCCTTATACATCGCAATTTCTTCTTTAATTACATTTTTTTCGATATTGAAATCTTCATCACGCAAAGCCGGTCTCATCAGTTCCGACCAGAGCCGGGTTACTTCAGATAAATACTCCGGAAGAACAGCGGCATAAAAGACGGTATTTTCCTCGCTCGTAAAGGCGTTGAATTGTGCTCCTGTCCTATCGAAGGCCTGATTCACTTCGAGTGCATTTAGCTTTTCAGTACCTTTGAATAACATATGTTCCAGAAAGTGTGATACGCCGTTAATCTGTTTTGTCTCGTCACGAGAACCGGTTTTAACAAAAAAACCAACCGCCGCCGATTTGGCTGAACTATTAATCTCACCGATTAGGACCAGGCCGTTTGATAATTTATGGTGTTGAAATTTCATATTTTGCGGTACCGGAAGTATTAATTATGGCTAAACATTCCATAATTAAAATACGATATATTTTCAATATTTATTTTATTTTTGATATTTTTAAGCAATATAAGCAAGGAAATATATTTGTTAAAAAAATAACTAAACGCCTTTAAACTCCGAAATAACATTTGGAGTAATTGTTTTGTATTCTATCACTTTCTCAGCATTTTTGTAAAGCTTTGAAATATAGCATAATTATAGATTGTAATTTAGAAATACTTTGACACTTTAGCTTTTTATTGAAACAATAGATTTTTGGCCCTGATAAAGGGTATATTTTTAGGAATTACGAAAGGATAATATTATGAGAAGTTTTGTTTATAGCATGCGTATTCTGATTTGTCTTGCAATATTTTCAATTGTTTTCACTCTCAGTTGCCGTAAGAAAACCGGCCCTACAGAGCCGGATGTTAATCAGGTTAAAGTTCAAGACTCTGTTCAGACGCTTGCTGCCGGAGTTGCTGCTACTGTCAACGGGATCGATATCAAAGAAATTGAAGTTCAGGAATTAATGGAAATCGGATTAAAGGGAATTTCTGCCAATGCTTCACAACTACCTCCCAATTTTATTGAACAATACAAGGCGCAGCTCAGAGGGCAGATTTTGGAGAAATTGATTGTCGAGAACCTTTTGTCTGAAAAGGTCAAGGAAGATGGTATAAAAATTACCGATGAGGAAGTCGACAACACAATCGCAGCAATGTTATCATCCCAGCCACAGCCATTTTCTTTGGAGGATTACAAGAAAAAATTAGCCGAATACGGACGAAATTTTGAAGAGGAACGAGAACGGATGCGCGAACAACTGGCATATCAAAAGATATTAAAGGCTCAATTGGAAGGTAAAGTCAGTGTAACAGATGAAGAGGCCCAAAAATACTATGATGAAAATATGAAACAGTTTGAGACGGCCGAAAAAATAAGGACAAGTCATATTCTCATAAAACCCGCGTATGTTAAAGGCGGCGATATGAATGAGCCGGAAGCCCAGGCCCTTAAAAAGGCTGAAGATCTGCTTCAGAAGATTAAAAACGGGGCCGATTTTGCCGTGCTTGCCAAAGCCAGTTCGGCTTGTCCCTCGGCTCCGAAGGGCGGCGATCTGGGATTTTTTTCTAAAGGTGAGATGACGCCTGAGTTTGAGGAGGCTGCTTTCAAACTGGAAGTCGGACAAATTAGTGATATCGTTAAAACAGATTATGGATATCATATAATTAAAGTGACCGACCACAAAGATGCCGGCACCATATCGTTTGATGAAGCCAAAGACAAAATAATAGAGCAAATAAAGATAAATAAGCAAATCGAACTTACCGACGAATATATAGAATCACTCAAGGCCGAAGCCGATATAGTTTACGCACCTGATGAATCGACGTAATTCGGAACAAGCCTTTGTGGGCGGATGAGATACAATTAGAAATTTAAGAGCTTACTGGGATTCAGGTTGGCCGATTCTATATCCTTGAAGTATTTTACGGTACCGACTTTCAGTTCCGTCGTAGCCTCATCGTCGCATACAATAATTCCCCTGGCGTGCATTTGCAGTGCGCTGATTGTCCACATATGATTTATGCTACCTTCAACGGCATGTTTTAAAGCACGTGCTTTGTTGTGGCCGTTGACAATAATCAGCACTTCTTCTGCGTCTAGGACCGTTCCGACTCCGACGGTCAGAGCCGTTTTCGGTACTTTGTTTATGTCGCCGTTGAAGAACCGGGAGTTAGCCACGATAGTATCGTAAGTCAGCGTTTTTACACGTGTCCTTGACGACAGTGAAGAGCCCGGCTCGTTAAACGCAATATGACCGTCAGGGCCTATGCCGCCGACAAATAGGTTGACGCCGCCTGCTTTTCGAATTTTTTCCTCGTAACCGGCACATTCCGCTTCGAGATCCGTTTCATTACCGTTGAGAATGTTTACATTTTCTTTTTTGATATCAAGGTGGCTGAAGAAGTTGTTCCACATGAATGAGTGGTAGCTTTCGGGATGTTCCTCCGGGAGGTTCACATATTCGTCCATATTGAAGGTGATAACATTCCTAAACGAAACCAATCCTTCAGTGTTGAGTTTTATTAATCCCTTGTACATACCAAGCGGTGAAGAGCCGGTCGGCAGGCCGAGTACGAAAGGTTTTGACTCATCGGGACCGAAGTCGTTTATCTTCCTTGCGACGTAATTCGCAGCCCACTGCGAAGCAAGCTCATAATTTGGTTCAATTATAACTCTCATAACATACTCTCCTTTTTTTGAAATTTTTTCTTATCCTATCATAGGATAATGTCTCCCTCTTAAAGAAGTTTTTCCATCCGTTCTATAAGCTTGTCGGCGAGGCTTGATTTGCTGGATATGTGTTTTTCAATTTCTGCGACAAAACTGTCTTTCTCAAATGTCCCTCTAACTTCGGCGAAATCCAGATTTTTTGTCATTTCGTCTCCGTCCAGGCCGAAACCGATTTGAGCGGTGGCGGTAAATTCCTTCTTGGCGTCTGCAAAAAGCTGGTGATCAAGATCCACGACGGTTGTTTTCCATCTTGACGTGAGTTCGATAATGTCCTCCGGTACAATTTCCTCTATTTTTTTGTCAAGAATCTGCTGCAGAACGTTCGCCACCCAGGCCCATTCATACATTGGGTAATTATCGTACATCAATTTGAAGGCTCCGGCTAACTGCTCCAGTGTGCGTATTGTTCCGTTTTCGATGTCACTGAGCATTTTCCGTACAACTTGATCCGGTGCGAACAGGCCGGATAAATCTATCCATTGACCCGGTCCCCATTCGGTTTCCGGATGCAGTACCGACCGGAGTTCTTCAACACTGTTGAAATTTTTATTTTCCAGTCGATTGATCAGACAATTACCCAGAAATTTATGAATAGCGATTTCATAAAGTTTAATCCCTCTTTCGAGCGAAGCATTTGTGATTTTGACGTTGTGGTATGTAAAGAAATCCGAGGTCTCACCGGATGTTTTTTTAAGGTTTTTGAGCAGCTCCCGGCCGTTGAGCATCTTTTGGATCGTGTACGGGCTTAGAAGTTTGAAATTGATTAAATCGAGTTTTTCAGAACTTTTTCTCCTGTCTCGCTTCGGCCATTTACGGGCGTCTCGAACGGTTCCGACGCTTCGCAAATTCACTCCGGGGACGAGAATACTTTCGTCTTCGTGCTCGATCAGATATGAGAAAGGCAAATCCGACGTATCTGAGTTCCTGTAATGTCTTCCCATTACAACTGTGAATGCTCCGACTTTTGCCGGCCAGAGCATATATGAATCGCTGCCGGTCTTCGAGCCGCGTTCCACTATTCCCTGGTGTACCGGCCCTAATTTATACATATGATTGCTCTGGTTGGTGCCGCTGCCGGCGTTGAGAAATGAAAATAGCCCTGCGATTAGCAGGGTTGATTTGTGATGTGTCACCGTATAAGGCCCTGCGAAGATAGCACATGCTTCGCCGTGAAAACCGCCGCAGTTCGCGAAGAACACGGAGTTCTCCGCGGAATATTGCTTTGCCAGTACCGTTCCCTGGCCTATGAAACACTTGTCAATTATCGTTCCATCCGTAATCTTTGAGCCGCTGCAGGCGATAAAGTTTTCTGCAAAAACTGCCGGCCCGATATATACAGGGTCCTCATCGCAGCTGTTAACAGAACCGTTGTCCAGTCTGTTGACGCCCTCGATAATACTTGCAGGACCGATTTTAACATTTTTAATAATTCGACAGTTAACAAGTGCAGACCCTTTGCCTACAAGACCCATGGAGCTTGTTACAGAACGGCAGTAGTCTGCTATCATTTCCTGCAGCTTTTTGATTACTTCCGGTTTATGACGGTAAAAAGCTATTACGTAAGCTATATGAGCCGACAGTTGGTCATAGATTGGTATTTCTCTGCCGCCGGCTTCATTGACAACGGTAACTTCAGTTCCATTACCGAAGGAACTTTCGCCATCCACCGCAAGCAGTTCTATGTTTTCGATTACTGTATCTTCTTCGATGATATAATTGGCGATATAGTTCCTGACCTGACTTATATATACGTTGTCACCAATCGTGCAGTTATGAATAGTTGCGTTGCTGATTCCCGACTGTTTCCTGAAGTCGCCGAAAAAAGAAACTTGTTTCTCGAACACACCTAAGCGTATATGCCCGCTGAAGTGCGTCGATTTTACTGCTTTGGCATTAAAACCCTGAGCAACCCGGACTTTCGACCAGTCCTCGCAGCTACATCCCTGGTCGGTCAATTGAATAATTTGTTCTTCAGTTAACGGTTGAAATTCACCTTGATGCCAAATAGATTCTGATACCATTTTTCTCGTTCCTGTTCTTTAAATACATCCGGTATTAAGTTTGCTGAAGCCAACGTAAAAGCCTCCATTATCAGCCTGTGATACCACCGCAGGTTCTCGTTTTAATTTGATTGGAGAAATTTTACATACAACGATTATATAACGCAACATATTTGTAACAATCCATCGGTGAGTTATATTGACCTTAATTCCTGGGATAATGTTAAGGTTGTTAAACGGTGGAAAATTATCCTTTTAGGGGAGTAAGGTTGCAATTATGAGAGCCGATAAAGATAAAATAGAGAATTTTTTTGCAAAAATTTGCAGTAATCTGTTGGCGGGTGCCGATGTTTACTTTATAAAATGGATTTTGCTTTTGTTATAAAAGCTCCGTTCCTTTATTTTCAGACAGAAATCTGAGATTGAAGGATTGTAGATGGTTTTCTGACGTCTATACCGCCTTAGAGTTCAAGGATGGTTGAGAAGTAAAGCCCGTACTATCAGGGATGTAACAATGCCAAATCAGGTAAGAGTGGCAAAAGTCTTGGCGACACTGCTGGCTTCAATGACGATAGGAGCCATCCTCTTAATGGCCTCCGGGCATAATCCTCCATCGGCCGGTCCTTTTTCTCTCTGGACCTATTGTCGTCTTGATCCTGTTAAAGAAACTATCTGCTCCCAGGCCATTCAGTCCCGGGATCGCTGGAACCGTATTGAGATTTTTTATAGCGGCACAACATCCGGTAATATAGAGCAATTGGCGTCACTTGAGGGCTTTTCTGATCCTGAGTATATCAACTGCCATTTCTGTTTATACAACGGCAATGGGGGTGCTGACGGCCAGATACAGCCAACAGAAAAATGGCAAAGGCAGTGGCCGGCCACTCCGGAAAACACCTGGTATGGAGGTGAGCAAACCATCCGCATTTGTGTTGTAGCCGACGGCAAAACCGCCGGCCCAACCGATTGTCAGATTAAAAGGATACAGCTCCTTGTAGAAGAGCTATGCAGGAAATTCAGTGTAATGCCCCAGGCTATCAATTACCCGAGCGGCTGGCGTTGAATTAATCCCTGACACAGGATTACGCTAAAACCAACGGTTCAATCAATTCTCTGATATTTCTTTTGTGATTTTATAGATGCTTTGACAGTATTATGTGGTTTGCTGTTATTGTGTCTTTTGGGCTTGTGATTTCGCAGAACGTATTTTGAGATAAAATATGCAATCTTAAACAGGAAGTCTCGAAAGGCGGCAAGATTTTCGTTTATAATCAATGAGACGGCCGCTTTGATATGGGTGTTGACTTTCCTGGCCATTTTCCCGGCTTCTTTCCTTCTGAGTTTTATTTTCAATCCGCGAGACCGAATACTTATTATTAAGACGGGTTGGTAAACCTGATTTATTGCACCTTTTTTGGGATTGGGTTTGTTTTTTTGACCCTCAAAACAGCAAAATCCCACATATTTATTTGTCAAAAAAGAGCTTACGTCAATTTGGGCTCAAGCCAAATTGGCTTTGTTTTCCATTTTTTTTTGGAATCCATGAGTTTCGGATTTCGGGTTTCGGATTTAGAGCTTCCGGCCATAGGCCGGTGATTTGGCTTTGTTTTTCAAACCGCAGATTCCGCAGAATACGTGGTTTTTGATATAGTCTTTTTATTTCAAAGAAGTTGCGTTTTTCGTCTTGTTTAGAATTTCGAGCTTAGTGCTTTGGATTTCCGGCCGCATGCCGGCGATTTGGCTTCCCTTGGGGATAAATTGTTTTTTCAAACAACGTAGGATGGGCAGGTTTCCTGCCCATGCGGTTCTGATTGTGTAAAATTTATCAGCATGGGCAAACAAGTTGCCCATCCTACCGGTTACGGTTTTCTTTTGAAAATTTGGGGTTTTGAACATTTGATATTGTTTCGGATTTCGGGATTAGAAATTAGAATTTATCTTCGACT
>CAZMZR010000023.1:28736-42767 GCA_964570855.1 uncultured Pirellulales bacterium | reverse complement strand
CATCCACCGAGAAAGCATAAGGACGGTTTCATGTATATCACCTCTTTGTTTTTGGTATTTATTTCCTTTGACTATTGTATTTTCGGCTTACTTGAAGTAGACTCTGCAAAAATTCAGATGAGTAAATTAACAAATATCAATAAAGGCATATGAAATTGTGGTCGATTGTCAAAAACTCGGGACGCAAGACAATAACTGCAAACGGGACGAGCAGAAAGCTCAAATACAGTACAAGCCAGTTGTTCAACTTCACACAGGATTCCTATTTGGACAGAACATCTCGACCAATATATGCCGTTATTTTCCTGCTGCCTTTTATTGCATTCTATGAATTGGGGACATTTTACATTAATACGGACGTCCTGAATCAATCTCAGATTCGCGTCGTTGCGTTTGTCTGGTTGCAGCACATGCTGGAATCGTTGGGCTTTGGTGGTAAATTTGCATGGGCTGCTCCTCCGCTGGCTGTTATTATTATTTTGTTATCGTTACAAATAAGTTCCGGCAAACAATGGTATTTCTGGCCCGGAGATATTGTTCCAATGGCGGTAGAGTGCATCCTTCTTGCAGTTCCGTTGATTGTCCTGACAATGTTGCTAAGCTCTGTTGGCTCACAAAATGAATTCAGCCGATTCGATAACGGCCGATTACCGCGACAAGAGATGACACTTCCGTCCTGCTCTTCTGTGCAGGACTATAATTCTTCACAATCGGTTGTTTATGAAACTGACACATCCAGTCGGAATCATTTATTGTTGGCAAATATAGTGACGGGAATAGGAGCCGGAATCTACGAAGAGCTTGTTTTTCGTTTGATTTTGATATGTATTCTGATGCTGTTATTTCAGGATGTTTTTAAGCTCAACCATGAAAACGCCATTATCCTTTCGGTTCTGATTTCAGCGGCTTTGTTTAGTGCACATCACCATGTAGATTTACTTAGCGGCAGACCAAATATTGTAGATCCGTTTGATTGGGTCAGGTTTGCATTTCGAACCATGGCAGGCATTTATTTCGCAATCCTTTATGCAATTCGCGGCTTTGGAATAACAGCCGGAACTCATGCTTTTTATAATATTATCGCGGTCTCTATCACTGCGTTCTTTTTCACAAATTAGAAATTCCAGAGATAACGATTATTTTCCAAAAAAAAGTTCCTGATATTACTCTTTTACAATGAACAGCTTGTAGAAAAATCGTCCTATAAGTGCACGAAACCCCCTTATCAGTACTGATATAAGCCTTGAAAAAGTATATAGATTTTGATATAATAATAGAAAATAAGAAGTGAGTTTTTTGGGTTGGGAAAGATTTATGGAATTACCACAAATCAATGTAGCTGTTGAAGAACTAATGTTCAGCCTTTTTCAGCGACCCGTACATCCTGAACTTTTTCAGATATATGCCAGCCGACAGATAAATACCGAGAATTATGAGGCTGTTATTTGGGTTACCGGTTGCACTCATGTTGTCAGTGTTTTTGCCGGCGACATTTGTCTTAGTGAGGTAATCAGCACGCCCGGTCAGATGCTGCCCTCGCGGGGATTGATTGAGCGTTTTCAATTCCGCGGCCCACGCACTCATAAATGTACCTTGAGTCGTGGAGTTAGTTACATGACTGATTTTCAGGTCGAGAAAATGAGCCCCAACTTATATCGACAGAGCCATACCGACCTTGAACGTTTTGCCCGAAACAGGGGCGTATTTGTAAAATTCCCCGAGTTGGAAGTTGGCAGGCTTCAGCCGTTTTGCTATGTGGATTTCGAGGCCAGAAAAACTGAACTGCACATTCATACGTTTGCCGCTTATCCGGATCAAGTGACAATGATTAAAACTCAGTCATTGTTTGATTTTCAGTAATTGCGGATAGGACAAGCATGTCTAATTGTTTTGCATCTGGACGTTTTGTTTAAGAATATCCAGTTTTATCCGGATTTCCTGGGACATTTTGCTGTTTGGAAAATCTTTGATAATCTGTTGGCCGATATCCAGCGCGCTGGTCCATCTCTTTTCAGTCACTGCGATCGAGAACTGAACACCCAGGTTATGTAATTTAGTACGAAATACATCACTCGCCGCTTCCTGGAGAGCCAGTGCTTCATTGGGAGTAAGGTATTGGTCGAGCTCTTTTAAGATATCCAGGCTGCGATCCGTTTCCTCGTGTGTTATTGCATCGTCCCATGCGGCAAGCAGGATTCTTTTTCGTTCCTGTTTCTTATCGTGCAGGACCTGACGCATTGCTTTTGCCTTTTCACTGTCCGGATAGTTGCTAATGAGCCCCTCGATTTGTGCACTTGCCCTGGACCACTGGCATTCAATGATAAGTTTTTCGATATGCTCTATTATTTGATTCAACCGTTCCTGGTCTGTAGCATTGTGATACTGTTCGGTCTGTGATCTTAATTCTTCAGCCAGTTCCATATATTCCGAGCGTTTGGCGATCTCGTTAATAATATCGTTGGCTGTGTCATAATCCTGCATTTGGAGCTTCTCAAATACGGCCTCCCGCAGAGATTGTCTATCCGCTTCACGGAATGCAATGGCCTTTGCTGTTTCACTGATGCGGGTGCTGTGGTTGATTTGTGCCAATCCTGTGTGGATTTTTTCGAGGGCACCGGTTAAATCTTCGAGTTTCGAACTGTTATCCTGTAACGCATCAAGTATCTTAATTACCCTTGAGAGCATCACAAGAAGAGCGATGAGAAAAATCAAAGCGCCGAATAAAAACACGAGCTGACGTAGTAAATTAGTCTCGGACGGCTGGAAGAGGTCTGTATATAAAGTCAGAATAATAACAATCGCCACTGCAATACATATCACCACAATGTGCCATTTGTATTGCCTTACACCGCCTTCTTTTCTCGAGTCCATATCTTGGCTCTCAAAAAAAGTAATAATATGGTTCTATCTCTATAATAATATCATATATAAAAGCCGTGTTTTTGTCAACAGTTGACCGAGTAATAACGAAAAAAATATGGTTTATCCCGTAACCGGCGGCCGGGGATGATTCCGCGATTTTCTTTTTTTTTAAGTTATAGAGGGATTAATTGCTGAACTTTCCCCTGAGCTATAATAAGACAGCTACAAGAAATCATATAAAGCGATAGAAATTCAGCAATCAGATGAATGAGCTATAGGCCAAGTGCCTGAACGTCACGTGTATTATTGGATAATACCACGTTCCTGCACAGAAGAAAAAAAGCTCTTTTGTGCCTTATATGTTATTTAAGCTGCAAGGATTTATCGCCCCGGCAGTACTGTATAGACAGACTCCGGCTGTGTTTATCATTCAGCCCTTTCTTCAGTGGACCATTCGGTTTCATTGTAGAATGCATCACGTGCCTTGACACGGAAGGTGTGACCCTGTCCACTACGACCTACCTGAACGCTATATGTTGGTACTGCAATCCAGCCGCTACTCAAGCCAGGTTCACTCGTGCACCAGAAGTAGTATTCCACAATACCGCTGTTGTCGGTTGCTACAACAGCCGTCATCGTAACCCAGTAATCAAAAGAGCCGCCGCCGTTATTGTATTCACGAGGTAATCCTGTGAAGCCGTTCGGGTCCTCTTCCGTACTCCATTCCATCGGATCCGGTGTCGGAGCGGTCAGATCCGCCGGCAGAGGAGTGATGGCATAAGAAATCGCCGACCAGCCTGTTTCATTCATATTGGGTGATAAGTCTCTGGCTTTAACCCTGTAACCGTATTCGGTATTCGGATCGAGACCAACATCAGTGTAATTCGGCTCTTCCTGCCAGCCACTGTCGTGCCCGCCGAGAGTCACGGCCTCGAAGTAATACTCTACAGGATTATGGTCGTTGGCAATTGTTGAAGTCATTGTGATTGAAGTTTCCGTATCTGCAGCGATCGATTCGATGTATGGTGCAGGTGCCGGTGGTGTTGTGTCGTTGCCGGCATAGCGAAGTTCCGACCATCCGGTTTCGTTTTCCACTCCATCGCGTGTTTTTACTCTGTAGCCGTATTCCGCATCGAGAGTCAGGCCGCTGTCCGTGTAATTCGGACTTGTTTGCCAGCCGCTGTTGTGGTCATCGCCATTGCCGATACGTTCGAATAAATACTCAACATCCCATCCCCAGAAATCAATGGCAGTTGCGGCTACCATGCTGATTGTGCCTCCTGAGCTCAGGTAAGGTTCTATTTCCCATTGACTCGGGTTTGGAGTCGGGGCGGTTGTGTCCCGGACAAGCCAGCAGTCGGCTATGAAAAGGATGTCTTTGAAATCAACACGTGAATCCAAAGTAATATCTGCACCCTGGCACCAGTTATTTCCTTCCGAGCAATCGTTGTTGTGCCATTTTTGGGCCAGCAGTGAAAAGTCCTGGAAGTCAATTATACCGTCAAAAGCCAGATCACACAGGCTGCATTGATCCTGAACCAGATAGTGATAACCCATATCAACGAGGCCTGTATCTGTTACTCCATCGGTGCGGGTTGTGTATCCGGACAAATTCAAGGTGCTTACATAATTACTGCCGGTATCGACGCAGGGACTTTGTTGTGACTGGCCGGCACTGGTTTGACTGAGATAATATCGACCAAGCGGTCCTGATACGAACAGAGGATCTTTATTAATATTATTTTGGTAGTTGAGCGTGCAATTATCATCAACAAAGATTGCAGATCGTCCATTCTTGATATCGCTGTTATAAATCGAAAGAGTCGAAGGTCTTAGATCGTATTCGAAGCCGGTTCCAACCGCAATACCAGTGCCTATTGCTGCGAAGTTGTCCCAGAAGATACTGTCGGTAATTGTACAATCGCTGAGGTATGAGCAGTATAAACCTCCGCCCAGACCGGTCTTTTCATCATCATCATCTTCTTCATTATCAGCGTCAACACCAGTTGAAGCATTGCCGGCAAAGGTGCAGTTGGAGAATATCGACAAAGTGTACCAGTTGACCGATATGCCACCGCCGTCCCGGTCCGCTCCATTGTTGGCAATCAGGTTATTACTGAACGAAGCAAGACCAAGGTCACGCAGATATGCACCGCCACCTGAAAAGTCGGCTATATTGCCGCTGATATTGCAATCCTGGATATTTATACCGCCCGTTGAGCAGAACAAACCTGCACCGTTTGTGTAAACGTCGTCGTCGTTGGGATCGTTGACGTCGGTCGTTGCCCTGTTATTGGTAATATTGCTGTTGGTGATATCAACTAAGGAGGTCAGGCTGCATAATCCGCCGCCTCGAAGTGCATTATTGGAGGTGATATCGCAGTTTACGATTGTTACTTCCGTATCGTCGAGATATATACCACCACCGGTGTCGGATTCATTGTCGGCGAAGTTGCAGTCCACGAATGTCACACAAGCGCAATCCTCGGCACATACACCGCCTCCATAACCTCGATACGGATCGAGACTATGATTTGGATCGGCGTCGGCCGTGGTTCCGGAGGCTATATTATCTTCGAATGTACATTCAGTGAAATTAACTTTGGAACCACCAGCACAATAGACACCGGCTCCGAAACTCGGTATCTCGTAGGGAACCAGAGGTTCGGTAGGCCTTCCACTGGTAAACAAACCACCTTGTCCGCTCATTCCGCCGGAGGTTCGATTGCCTCTGATTTGGCAATTGATAAATTCAACATTACTTCCAATATCGCAAAACGCCCCTCCTCCGTACCCGGAGTACCATCGGTAGTCTCCTATGAACGAGGTTAAAAGCGGTTTGTTATAAATAGCTCTATAGGAGGATGCATAGTCCCATGTTAAATGTGACCACAGGCCATCAGTAACCCATGTTAAAAGAGAGCTAAAGGGATCGAAAACATATGCCTCTTCTCTACTGTAGGTTCCTCCGTAGTTTGGATAACCACCCTGTGGGTCCTCGTCACCACCGTTGCCACCGTTGCCGCCGTGCGCCTGATTATTCTCGATTATACAGTTGATGAATTTAGGACTGCTGTCCGGGCCGCAGTATATACCGCCGCCGTACGCCCAGCCGCTCCAGCCGCCTCGACCGGCATTAAGAGCCGGGTTGTTCTCGGCGTCCACGCCGTTACCGCCATGACCTCCCTCAATCCAGTTGTCTCTTATGATACAGTTTTTAATAACAGGAGAGGCTCCGTTAGCGATATATATTGCAGCCCCTTCGATGGGACCACCGTCAACGCCGTCCGGATAACCTAATTGCCTGTTCCCGTCTATACTAGTTCCGACAGAGCCGCCGCAGTTCTGTATCGTAATTCCGTTGAGAATTGTTTTAGAATCTGTTTCGGAACCAAAACGGATACCTAAATTATTAAAACCATCTGGATTAGTGTTCATATATCCATCAATAATCGTTGCAGCGACACAGCAGGGATCGTCCGGATTTTTCGATGTGATTATGATAGACTTGTCTATCACAAGCGATCGAGTATAATCTATATATCCACCGTAATATGTGCCGGGATCGAGTACGATAATATCGCCTTCCTGAGATTTAAATACTGCTTCCTGAAGTGTTGTGTAATCACCGGGGATGGTTATAGTCTTTCCAACGTACTTAGTGAATTCAACGATAACAGTCCTGTCGGTATTCATTATCACGGTATTAACAAGAGCATTGGAGCTGTCGTCGTCGGTCCCTAACCAACTGACGCTATAGCCGAGGTCCATTGTCGCCGTGAGTGTTACTTTTTTATGCTTGGGGAAAGTCCCGCCCATCGGCCAGACCGTACCGTGCTCGCCGATAACCTTTACAGTTAATCGAAGCATGTCCTCTCCGGTAGGATAGTGGAAGCCCATATCAACAATATTACTGTCTCCGACATCGTCGATACGAGTAGTGAAATTGTCCAAGTTGAGGTTAACAGCCAAGTCGCTTCCGGTATCCACACATGGGCTCGGAATATCGACTTCCTTACCGGCTACAGTTTGATCGAGGTAGTATGTTCCTATAAAATTCGGATCCGTGACAAATTTCGGGTCGCTGCTTATATTACCCTGCCTCCATTGTAACTTACGTCCCGATTCGACATAGATGGCTCTACTGGTCCGGCCGCCCTGAATATCGCTGTGATTGATCGTGAGAGTGGAAGGTGGATCTAAATAGTCCGGTTCCTGGATATAACCGATCGCAGCCTGGTTGCCTTTTGTACCAGTATTGTCCCAGAGAATATTATTAATAAGGGTTGTCTGGCTTCCATAAGAACAGGAAATGCCGCCTCCTCTTCCGTGAGTTGTGTTATTGGCGTCATACGCCGTGTTTTCAACGATTGTACAATTGGAAATAGTCGGCGTAGAGAGCCATGTTGCCATGATGCCGCCACCGCTGATGATAGCATTGTTTCCTTTTACCAGGCAGTTTTTAATTTTAGATGCATCGGAGGTTCCACCTACATATATACCACCGCCCGAGCCGGAGGATGAGTTGCCGGTAATAAAGCAGTTTTCAATTGTAGCATCGGAGGACCAGCAGAACATTCCGCCTCCACCGCCGTAGAACCAATCAATATAATCAATTTCAGAAGGAACAGTGTTAATTTGTGCTTTATTTCCTATAAGGTTACAGTTTGATATCACCGGTGCTCCACCGCTCCAGTAAATACCGCCTCCGTGATCGGCTGTATTATTACTAACGGTCAGTTTGTTAAGCGTGACCTCCGCGCCGTCGCCGTACCAGTGAATAGCGCCTCCGAACGATGCTGTGTTATTGCCGAAGGTGCTGTCGTTAATATTAATCGTACCGCCGTTATACCACCGTTCGGTACTCGAATCGATTATTCCGCCTGCATATAATCCACCACCGGCACCATAGGACCAGAGTGTCGAATTGCTTATAAAGCTGCTGTCGTTTATATCCAGCGCGCATTCATATAAGCAGAACATTCCACCACCGTCGAGACCGGCGGAATTGTGAATATAACTACCGTTGTTTACGTTTATTGAACAACCCCAGCTAAAGTATTGACCGCCGCCATATCCGTAATAACCGGCCGTGTTGTCGGCGGCTTCGAAGTTAACCAGTTTCACTTGGCAGCCATCACTATAGAATTCGCCGCCGCCGTCCTGACCGTCACCGTCGGTTTGCCTGCATGTATTATAGCTTATTGTGCAACCGGTAAGAACTGAGTTGCAATCGATATCGTAGAAATTAGCACCTCCATAGCTCGTGGTATAGCTTGACGAGTACATACCATCCGCACCGTCTTCACCGGCTTCACCGCCTTCTCCTGCTTCTCCCCCGGGACCTCCGGTGCCTGTGGTTACGTTTGGTATATTTGGGTCATCCTCTTCTTCTTCTTCACCGTCCTCTTCTTCTACCGGCGTTGGACCGCCTGCTCCACCGTCACCGCCGAAGCCGCCGTTTCCGCCTGGGGCATCTCCTTCGCCGTCGCCGCCGACGCCGCCGTCACCGCCGTCACCGCCACCATACGTATAAGTCGGTACGATGGTTGTTGTTTTATTCTCGGTTATGATGGTATCTTCCATAACGATCTTGCAGTTTTCACCGAAGTATATGGCGCCTGCCCATGAAATCGCACCGTTGGCGCCCATGTCACCGCCTTTACCACCGTCGCCGCCGAAGCCACCCGCAGCTTCGGCACCTGCTTCTCCGTCATCGCCGTCGGGGTCACCGGAACCGCCGCCGCCGCCTTCTCCGGGTGCCGAACCGACTCCTCCGATTCCACCATTTCCGCCGTCACCGCCAGAGTTACCAAGTCCCTGCCGTGTGACGCAGTTGATAATTTTACATGAACGTATCGTCGGACTGCAGTCGGGTCCGAAAAATATCGCACCGCCTGTGGCTATCCCGCCGGTGCCGCCGGCTCCGCCGTCGCCGCCTTTTCCACCGTCACCACCGACTCCGCCGTCGCCGCCCATTCCGCCGTTACCGCCTGCTGCAGGGTTACCGCCGTTGAGAGCTTCGGCTGCATCCTGACCGTCCTGTCCGTCCTGTCCGGCTTGTCCGTCCTGACCATTCTGGCCGTTCTGACCGGCTCCGCCCCAGCCGCCATCGCCGCCGACGGCAAGGCAGTCGATAATTGTACAATTTTCAATGATCGGGCTGCAACCGGAGTCGAAATACATCGCACCTCCGAAAGCGCTGCCGCCGTCACCACCGGGCAGACCGGGCTCGCCGTCGATACCGGCGGCACCGGGTTCACCGGGCACACCGGCTTGCCCGTCATCCCCGGGAATACCATCTACTGGTATGGTATCATCACCGGGATCTATCGGTTCCGGCAGTTCATCCGGAGGATCAAGGGGATCCAGTGGTTCCAGAGCTTCATCGGGATCGTCAGGGGCTTCAGGTTCAAAAACATTGTTCTCGCCGTCTCCGCCTCGGGCTATACAGTCTTTGATAACCAGGCGAGAAAGTGTCGGACTGCTGCCGTTCAGGCAGGTTATTGCACCACCAAGAGCATTCTGACCCGGTAGTGGATCTTCGCTGTTTGGTTCTGTTTCCGCGTAACCCGGGTCTCCCTGACCTTGAATTGTGAAACCATCGACTCTGGAATCGTTGCCTTCGCCGCTTTGGAAAATAAATGCGGGAGATGGAGCGGCAGTAGATGGTGGGTAAATCGCTCTTACGAGAATAACTGTCGCAGCCACGGCGCAGGGATCGTCCGGGTATTCACTTGTAACAGTGACTGCCTTGCCCTGGAAGTCGTAAGGAGTACTGGAGTATGTGCCGGCCGAGACAATGATCTTATCGCCATGAGAGTAAGCCGCACTGATTGCGTAATTTATGTCACGATATTGTCCGGGTACGTGCAGAGTCTCCGATTTACGGAACGAGACAGTAATCACTTTATCGGAGTCTATTGTCACCGTATTTGTCGAAGACCATAGTTCGTCGTCATCTGTTCCCTGCCATTGATCGACAATATAAGTTTGGTCGGGGACGGCTTTCAAATCGATAACTTCGCCTTCGTAGTATTCTTTGCCGCTTCTATAATAAGGATCAATAGAACCGTGACCGCCGATGACCTCGGTACGCAGACTATACTTGGGTCTCTGTTCGAATTCAATGGCGACGAGTGCATCATTAACCAAAGTTACAGCGTTGGTAATATCTGTTGATGAATCGTCGTCTGTCCCGAACCATCCTTTAATTCGATATCCCGCATTCGGAATGGCCGTGATTTTTACTACTTCATATTTTCGGTAAGGTCCGGTGTTGGGATCTACAAATATTAGACCTCTTGACTGGCCGGGTTCAACAGGTACATTATTTATTACTTCAAGGATATTTAATTGAACATACTCTGTGGGTGCAGACAGGTAGTGATACCCCATGTCTATGACACCATCATCGGCTTCGCCGTCGGTTCGGGTTGTGTACTCAATTAAATCATTAAAATTAATTGCGATATTACTGCCGGTATTTACACAGGGACTGTCGAATATCTGTCCCGCTGCAATCTGAGTTAGATAATACTTGCCGAGCGGTCCCTCGATAAATTTTGGGTCAGAATGTATATTGCCGCCGCCCTGGTCGTTATCTTCTATATCGGAATAAGTTGCCGAACAGTCGTACAGGTCGTCACCGTTGCCCCAGAGAATGCAGTTCGTAATTGTCGGAACTGAATTATTAAATGCAAAGATGCCGCCGTCTTTCGGGGCATCCGGTTCGTCTATAATAACGGTACAATTGGTAATAACCGGTGAAGATGAATCCAAAGCAATTCCACCGCCCTGGTAAACGGCCGCATTATTATCGAGCAGACAGTTTAATATTGTTGGATTCGAATTATAACAGGATATTCCACCGCCGATGTCTTCGGCGAAATTTTCGGTAATCTGGCAGTTGGCAATCAACGGAGAAGCATCATAGCAATCGATACCACCACCACGGCGTGTTGATAAGTTATTTGTTATAATACAGTCAGTGATTGTTGGAGATGATCCTTCACAGACTATACCACCTCCGTATTCGGCACTGCCCCAACCGATAGCGAGACCTTTAAGAACCGTTTGTGGACCTTCATTTGTAATGAAACTTACTACGGAAGTGTCCGGATTCGCTGAACCTAAAATATATGTATTATCCGGGCTGATGTTGGGATCGTCGGGATTGTCGGTATCACCGCTGCGGAGCGTAATTGCCTTGCCTTTGAAATCGATTGTTTCGGTATAGAGACTATTGGACTTAACGATTAACTCGTCACCGTCAACTGCATCATCTATAGCTTCCTGGATAGAATCGTATGAACTATCATTAGGCTCATCCGGATTATATCTTGTTGCGTTCAGAATTTTACCGGCGCCTCCCCTTGGTAATGCCAGTAATGCTTTTTGAAGATTAATGCTGCCGTTGGATTGAGAAAACCTGGATATTGTTGGTATAGGATCGGCAGTATTCAAAAGCATGTTTTTTATTGATTGATTCGGTAATGATGCATATTGCGACCAGAGAAGTGCGCAGGCGGCCGAAGCGTGCGGAGCCGCCATCGATGTCCCGCTTAATATATCGTAATTGGTGGAAACACCGTTCACAAGCATCGCAAAGGTTTCATACGTCGGGGTAGTGCTCAGTATATCTGTTCCCGTTTCAGCTATATCAACCGAACTGGCTCCGTAATTCGAGAAAACAGATAACCGGCTGTCGCTGTCTTTTGACGTTACGGAAATTATGTTTTCCAGGTCAAAGCTTGCAGGGTAAACGGGATTCAAGTCATTGTCGTTGCCGTAATCGTTACCTGCAGCGGCGACAAAAAGCAATCCTTCATCTCCGGCGTCTTTGATGGCGTCATAGAGAGACTGGGAATAGAAATTTCCACCCCATGAAGCATTAATAATCCTGGCGCCGTTGTCAATTGCATACCCGATCGCCTCAACCGCATCATCTGCAAATACCTGTGGTTCCAGGGCATAATCATCGGCGAATACTTTCAGGGTCATCATCTTGATATTATAATTATCGTCTGGAATATCTTCGTTATTATTACTTGTTGTTCCGATGATGCCGGCTATATGGGTGCCGTGGAAAAAACTATCTTTGGGGTCGTTGTCGCCGTCATCCGGGTCGTTTGCTATGGCGCCGGCGAAATCGTATCCGTAAATATCATCTACATATCCGTTGCCGTCGTCATCGATATCGGGTGTGCCGTTCAGTTCCGCCCTGTTGACCCAAATATTGTCTATCAGGCCGGGATGTGTATAATCAATACCCGTATCGACTACTGCCACAATGATATTAGAGTCGCCTGATTGAGATGTGTCGATGTCGGCTTCGCTTGTACCACCGGTTTGAATTGTATTGTCTGTTCCATATAATTCGCGGAAACTTGTGACATTCGGCAGATCAAGCAATTTGTACTTATAGTTTGGTTCCGCGTATCGTATGCTGGCCGAGAGATTGAATTTGATAAAGGCATCCACGACTGTGGTGTTTTGAGGTAGTTTTACAACAGCCAGCCCCGAGGATACATTGTCATATTCTTTATCTACCGAAGCACCTTCGATGATGTAATTTGAAATCGTGTTTCTTATCGCATGACGGGATAGCGGTCCGATTATTACAGGTCCTGTTGCCGGTTGGGTGCCTGGATCCGGATCAGCGAAACGCACAATCAGTTCATTCTGTTTGTATGCTGCTGATTCCTCTTCAGATAAATTGATATTAAGTCCAGGTAACTCGAATGCCCCCGCATAACCAGTTGCGGATAATAAAACAAATAAGCTGATTAGAATTTGCCGTTTCATAATTCTGCTTCTCTAAAAAAATCCTTTTATTATTTTTAGAACCGTAAGTCCCTTGTGAAACTACACGTTAAACTCTATCAATCAGGTCCTGTTAAAAAGTGTGAATAATTACAAAACCCCTGCAAATACCTTAAGACTACAGACCGTTTTCCATAGCACCTATTGCTTCAGCTTCTTGCTCATCCTGAAGAAGGATGGTTGATTTCACCAGAACCAGCAGTATTTTATGGTCCCTGACTTTACTGGTGTTACGGAATAGTCTTCCGAGTACAGGTAACTTGCTTAATACAGGCACACCCGCTTCAATCTCGGATTCTGAAGTTATTTTTTGGCCGCCTAACAGCAATGTTCCGCCATCAGGTATGTTTACACGTGTCGAAATTGTCAAATATTCAGTCTCAGGAATTTCAACATTGACTGTTTGAACCTCTCCCACTCCACCTGTGGCATTGACTGTGGGTATTTCGACCACACTTTTTCGAAGTCCGAGAAACTGGTTCTGAACTGTCATTATATTAAGCAAAACGTTTTTCTTGTCATGCGTAATGATCGGCGTAATATACAAAGCATTCCCC
Source organism: uncultured Pirellulales bacterium (assembly GCA_964570855.1). Taxonomy (GTDB): domain Bacteria; phylum Planctomycetota; class Phycisphaerae; order Sedimentisphaerales; family Anaerobacaceae; genus JAFGPS01. Next base: position 29,523 of record CAZMZR010000023.1, on the reverse strand, counting down.
GGTTGTATCGTATAATACTGTGGTGTTAGACCACCACCGGTTCCTGTCGTAGTGCCTGTAGCCGCTCCTACTGTGGTTGTACCAGATTCCTGAAGCGGGGGTAATGCAAATATAATATACCTGCTTAGCTGGAAGTTCACTGTCTCTCCGCTCAAGACTGTGGCTCTGGGAGCATTAAGAGATTTCGAATCTCTATGAGCCTGAGTAGCTCTTAACAAAAACGCCACTTGTAAATCATCGAGTATAGAGCCATAACCTCCGGAGACCTCAGCAGAGGCACCAATCCCGCCCAAACTTTGCGAAATGTCCGATTCCGAAGCCTGTGTTGTAGTATAAGAGTCTTGATCGAAGGTTAGTAAACCAAATTTGTTACCAAGGTTTATATTAAAATCGACATCAAGACCGATTTCTTCAAGGAAATTCTCGCTCACAACCAGGAATCTGGCTTCGATAGAAACCTGATGCCCGAGTGATTTTCGCAGTGCTTCCAGAAGTTTTTCGATTTCTGCGTGAATTTCAGGGGTATTGTAAACAGCAAGCTTTTTAGGTTGTTGAGTCGGATATGGAAAGATAGATCCATCTGCATCCTCGTTTAAATCATACCAGCTCATAGGATCTATACTCTCTTCAATAAGTGTAACCAGATCCTGGGCAATATAACCACTGCCCTGTCCATAACCACCCATGCCGCCGTAGCCGCCTCCCATGCCACCCATGCCGCCTCCCATGCCGCCCATGCCGCCTCCCATGCCTCCCATGCCACCTCCCATGCCGCCGTAGCCGCCTC
>CAZMZR010000023.1:0-28636 GCA_964570855.1 uncultured Pirellulales bacterium | reverse complement strand
CCCATGCCGCCTCCCATGCCTCCCATGCCACCTCCCATGCCGCCGTAGCCGCCTCCCATGCCACCCATGCCGCCTCCCATGCCTCCCATGCCGCCTCCCATGCCGCCTCCCATCATGCCGCCTCCCATGCCTCCCATGCCGCCTCCCATGCCTCCCATGCCTCCCATGCCACCGCCGCCCATGCCACCCATACCACCGCCCCCACCTCCTGTGCCACCTCCTGTGCCACCGATATCAGTCGAGCTTTGGAAGCCGAAGCCAACCAACATCGAGCTCATCATTTGGCCGGTTGCCGGTTGGCCGACAAGGTCGGTAATGTCATAAACACGATTTACCATTTTGCTTGGGAGTGTATCTTCGGTAGCTATTAATATAATGCCTTCATCTACAATGTAGCTGAGTTCTGCTATATCAGTTACTGAAAGACCAGCTAACAGGATATCCAGCGCGGTTTTAATCTTAACACTTGTAAGCGGATCCATCTCGGCCGTAGTTGTCCGGTCGATGTCGGCGTTATCGGCTAAATCATTCCAATTAGGCTTAATCTGCAGAGGGGGATCAACTTTTGTTTTAATTCTGTTTAAGACCTCTTCGAAAGACATTTCAGGTCTTAAATCAGAAAGGTCAACGACTGTATCTAATTGTTTAAATACAGCCGCATCTGCCTCGGATAAGCCGAGTGGTTTATCCGGCTCACGGGTCGGTTTTGCGATAATCTCTCGCCAGTTCTTGGGATAGACGAGCTCTTCTGCATATGGGATTTGTGACTGATCTGTTTGAAGTAATATTTCCGCTCTTTGTTTGTTGGATTCCCTCTCAATCTCTAATTCTTTCCGGAAGAAGATTGTATCTTCAAGGAAATCCTTCATAACAAGTGCTTCTTTATGCTGCGGATCCAGCGCAAGCAGGCTTTCCAATTGACCGAGAGATGCTTCGTAAAGTCCCTGCTTCTGATAGGTTAGAGCGTTATTCATCAATTCGGCTATTCTGTTTTGCCTATCGGTTTCCATTTGGTCTCGATACTGACGCTGCGACTCCACGGATGCTTCGCGTTTGGACTCCTCCCGTTGTTGGTTTTGTATTTTCTCTCTCTGGAGTATGACCTCTGATAATGTCTGTAGCTGGGTTTTATATTGGACATAAAGTTCGTCTCCCAGATACATCTGATTTTGATTGACGATAATATCGGCCTTCTGGACCTCTTGTTTTGCAAGGTCGAAATTGCCCTGGTCCATATAGGTCTGTGTCTTAGTCATAGCGTTGCTTACAACCGCTTTGGTATGGCTTCGGATGACGTTTCTCTTTCGGTTGACCGCATCTATATAGCTGCCCTGATCTGTAATAGTTGCAGGGGTTTCTGTTGCTATCATTTCAGGTTGTATGACTCTGGAATAGGTTGTTTGTGGTTTTTGGATTGTTGTATTTTTTTGGGCTTTATCAGCCAGTTTCTCGTCTATCTGAGATATATAACTTTTTAAGGTCTTTTCCATTTCCGGAGGAATTGTGCCGTTGTTAATGACTTTTACGAAACCCTTTTTTGCCTCCTCGAGTTGGCCGTTTTTATAATATTCCATGCTGCGGGCATAAAGTGCGGGGATGTCTTGCTGTTCTTCTACGGTATTGTTTGGTTTCTTGGGCTCTGTTTTAGGTTCTTCTGTAACCGCAGGTTTTATATCTGTAGTTTTTTCAGACGAGGCGTTTTCTTTTACAGTTTCAATTTCAATATGCTTGAGCACTTGTGTTATTTGTGCCTTCTCATCAGTGGTTAAAAATTCACTGTCCTTGATTGTCTCAAGCTGTTTTTTGGCCTGGGATAACTTATTCTGACGAATCATATCCTTTACTGAACGGAATGTCTCTAAAGCGTTTTTTCTCTTCGAAACCGCCGTTTGTGTCTTTTCGAGAAGTGATGTTAATTGTCTTCGTTCAGCAGCAGTTAAATATTCCCGGTATTCATGGGCCATGAGGAATGTTTGTTCGGCTTGTTCATAGTAGCCTTTTTCATATTCCTCCTGGCCGGCCTGAATATAGCTTTGGACTATTTGGCGGAATGCCTCCTGTCTTTCAGTGGTTTCATTTGCCTGGGAAATGTCAACTTTAATAACTGCTGTTGTTATAAGCATGCATGACAATACGACAATTGACAGGGATCTCCTGCCAAAAAATTCGATCAAGAAACTCGGCTTGCTCAAAATAAACCTCCTGCCTTAAAAAATACCACCCTCGTAGGGAGAATCCCAACGAATTTATAGTTACTAACAACCTCCAGTTTCAAGAATAGACCGGACTTATAATAATTCAGTCTACAAAAAAAAATAATTATTGCAAGAGAAAAATTTGATTTAAGTCCATTTGGCCGATAATATTCAGGATATTAACATGCTAAACTTGGAAAACACAGTGATATGGGGTGGAAAATATAGCCCTTTTGGAAGCATCTTTTATGAGGCCTTGGGAAGGTTCATAATGTGAGAAACAATATGGATAGATTAAAACCGGTTAATACGCATGATAAACCTTTAATTTTGGCCGTTGAAACTTCCAGCAGGATAGGTTCGGTAGCGATAGCTTTCGGTGCAGAAATCCTGGCTGAAACGGTATTTTCGTGTCCATTGATGCATAGTGCCGAGATATTTCCCGCCATCGTTTCTTTGTTGAGGCGTGCGGGACGAAAGCCGGATCAAATCGAACATGTTTATATATCAGGCGGTCCGGGAAGTTTTACCGGTTTGAGAATAGCTGCGACCCTAGCCAAAATAATGCATCTTGCCGGTTCAGTTAAAGTTGTTACAGTTGATACACTTGATATAATTGCATATAACACGGCCGATTACTTCAAGGAAAATATTGATATAAAGTTCGATTCCGGAAAAAACAGAATGCCAGTTGAGAAAATCGCTACAGTTCTTGATGCCAAGCGGGGACAATTCTTCATCGCTGTATATAATTGCCTTCTCAATAAAGATGATTTACAAAAAGACGTATTTGACAGATTATACGAAAAGATTATGCCTGACTCTTTAATGAGCGCTTCGGAGTTCATCGCTCAATATGCCGTGAATGATAAACCAATCTGGCTGCTCGGTGATGGACTGGTATATCACCGAGATAAATTCAAAGCCGAAGGTGTTCGCTTTTTTCAAGATAAATACTGGAGCCCGCATGCGATCAAAGTACATAAGCTTGGCTGGCAAATGGCGCAGCGGGGCGGTTTTGCGGATCCGATCAATCTAAGACCTTTCTATCTTCGCCGACCTGATATTACAATAAAATCACGGTGATTTGTTTAATTAAGTTTCTCATGTAAATTAAAAAGTCAATTGCCTGAGAAGGAAGCGATGTGTGTGTCTAATGCGTGGTATTTTTATAGAATCAGATACACGGTATGGTGTTCAACCGACATTATATGCTACATTTAACTATACGTGATTCATGGCGGTATTGATTTATGTTGATAATATTTAGAACAACATAATATTTGTATATTTTTTATTAATAATGAATCAGCGTTCGATAAGTATATATCAATAAAACAATTAAACTGACATACAAATCATTCCTATCGGAATAAAATCGAGCAAATCTTCTTGACAGGTGCGACAATAAATAATAAATTGCTTGTTCTTTAGCTTGTGAATGTGAACTCAAGCACTAATTTAATGTATTATAAGATATGAGGTACCATAAAATTCCAGACGAAGCGATCCGTCGATTGCCGCTATATTTGCGGGGATTGCTGTTACTGTCGGAGCGGGGTCAGAAGAGCGTATCGAGCAGGGATCTGGCGGAGTTCGTTGGTACCTATCCTTGGCAGGTAAGGAAGGATTTTTCCTATTTCGGTGATTTTGGTACCCGTGGTGTGGGATACAATATTGAGAAGTTAGCAAGGGAGATTAAAAGAATCTTAAAGCTTCATGTCAGACAAAAAGCTGCTTTGGTGGGGGTTGGCAATCTTGGTTCTGCGGTTTTGGCGTATCCAGGCTTCGGAATATATGGATTCGATATTGCAGTAGCTTTTGATGTCGATCCTAAAAAAGTCGGCAAAAGAATTAATGACGTTGAAATAAAGGATGTCTTAAATATACAAACACTGAAGAAACGAAAAATCAAACTTGGTATCATCGCCGTACCTCGACAGGCGGCACAACAAACAGCGGATGAATTAGTAAAAGCAGGTATAACGGGTATTCTGAATTTTTCTCCGTGTTATATAACAGTACCGAAGAAAATTAAAGTGATAACGATTGATATAGCAATGGACTTTGCTCGATTGCCATATTATATGCCGTCCAATTAAAATGTTGAATTGGGTAATTTTTCAGGCATTAATTATATTAAGAATAACATAATAAATTGTTTTTTTTAACAGATTTCATCTGGTAATATACCGGGTTCATAATAAAGTAATTAGGTAAACGCAGATGGACGAAATGAGAAAAGTTTTTTTAAGTAAGTTAAAGCCGTTTCTGGATACAGTTGCCGGGCAGATGGATGTATATCTGCCGAAGAGGGCGGATTCACATTATGTATTTGAAAATTATGATCCAGCCGCCGGAACTGAAGTGATGTTAAATAACATACGCGTTTGCACGCCGATAAAAGAGTTTTTGTTTCCTCTTCGCGAGCTTGCCGCTGTTTTTCCTGAGCCTCTGGAACCAAAGGAGGAGATAAGACCGTTTGCAGTCTTCGGGCTAAAAGACTGTGACTTACGCTCCATCGCTGTTCTGGACAAGGTTTTTCTGGAAAAGGAATTCGAGGATCCCTTTTATGTAAAACGACGGGAGAAAATGTTCATAATAACTTCCGATTGCTTCGAGCCGGCGGAGAGTTGTTTTTGTAATGTTATGGGCGGTCATCCCTTTGTGCGGAGCGGATTTGATTTGAATGTATCACAGATCAGTGACGGTTTTATTATCGAAGCAGGTTCACAAAAGGGTGAGGATTTTCTGAAAAGGAATTCGCAGATTTTCAGCCCGGCTGATAAGGACCAGATAGGTGAACGCGACAAAAATCGTCAGGAAACACAAAAACAGCTTGAGCGAAACAATGCCGATATGAAATTCGATGTGCCTGTAAATGAGATTGTCCAGAACAGTCATGATAGTGAAGTTTACGACCAGCAGGCAACCACCTGCGTTGAATGTCAGGCCTGCACGCGTGTCTGTCCTACATGTCACTGTTTCTATCTTTATGACACCAAACAAAAGGACTATTTTGGGAAGATGAAAATGTGGGATAGCTGCATGAGGCTTGCTTATGCACAGGTTGCAGGCGGAGAGAATCCTCGTAAAGTCCTTGGGGACAGGCTCAGGCATCGTTTTATGCATAAATTCTCATATTTTCTGGACAGATACGGTATTGAGATGTGCGTCGGCTGCGGCAGGTGTGTTGATGCCGAGGCTGGTGATGTGGATATCAGGGTGGTATTAAAAAAGCTGAACGAAGAGCTTCAAGGTAAAGGTAAGGAAGAAGAGAAAGCTGCAAAATGAATAAGAATCTCTACCAACCCGTTAACGGCGAAATTGTTGACATTATAGACGAATCTCCGACTATTAAAAGTTTTGTCGTTGTACCTGAAGAGGAATTTAAGTTTAAAACCGGCCAGTTCGTGGAATTGACTTTGCCGGGCGAAGGTGAAGCCCCTTTTACCCCGTCCTCGTCACCGGCCGTCTCTGATAAGATGGAAATTAGCATAATGAAAGCCGGCAGGGTAACGGCTTTGTTGCACGATTGCCGGAAGGGACAAAAGGTCGGCATTCGCGGGCCTTACGGCAGGGGCTATCCGGTTGATGATTATACAGGCAAAGATGTTTATATCGTCGGCGGCGGTGTTGGCCTGGCGCCGATACGATCCCTGTTTTTAACGCTTGTTGACAGAATACAGGATTTCAAATCGGTGGTTTGTAGATTCGGAGCAAGAACACCGGCAGATTTTATATATAAAAACACGCTTTTTGGCTCCTGGCAAAGAATAAACGGTGTAAATATCAGGCTGACCGTTGATAAGGCCGACGAGACGTGGACAGATAACGTGGGAGTTGTTACTACGATTCTATCGCCTGACGACGTTGATATTCAAAACAGCGTTGCAGTGGTCTGTGGTCCTCCGATTATGATGAAATTTGCCACATTGAAATTATTGGAATTCGGGTTTGGTGACGAGCAGATATACCTGTCGATGGAAAAAAACATGAGCTGTGGAATAGGTAAATGCGGCCATTGTATGCTTGGGCAATATTATGTCTGCAAAGACGGACCTGTTTTTACATACGATCAGATAAAGCGATATCCAAATATTTGGGATTGAGATAGTCCGCGTGTGAATCGAAATACGACGAAAAGAAAATTATGGGTGCAAAGCTAATTATTGATTTGGCCGGATGCAAGCTGCAGGAAGAGTCCGAAGTACGGTGTTCTTATAAGCATCATCCCGGGAACAAAGGTATCAACTCACTGCTTGAGATGATCCGTTTCGCTTTAATCTGTCGCAGGTGTGAAAGTGCACCGTGTATCAAGGCGTGCCCGCAGGATGCGCTGGAGAAAGTACCGTCTAAAAATAATGATGCCGGCATTCTCAAGCGGGCAAATATGTTATGTACGGGCTGTGGGACATGTGCGATAGCATGTCCGTTCGGAACAATATATACAGATTTAATACCGTACCCCTCCAGTGTTTGTGATGTATGCCGAGGCAGATTGGCACCGGGTGAAAAACCACTATGTGTCAACACGTGCGGGGATGGAAGTATAGATTATAAGGAAGTGTCGGTAGAAGGGGATATGATAGAGGTCTTTGACGATATCGTTGTTAGAGTATCCGGCGGTAATACGTGGGAACCGTTTTTGAGGGAAAAGGCAAAGAAATGAGTACCTCCTTGACCATTATATTCTGGATATTAGTTGTTCCCGGTACAATTGTTCTGGGATTAGTTGCCTCCTGGATAGTACGTAAAGTAAGCGCTCTGGTGCAGTGGCGTGTTGGACCGCCGCTTTTCCAGCCTTTGTATGATATAATGAAACTAATGGGCAAGGAAATCCTTATACCTCAGGAAGCCAACCGAACCGTATTTCTCATGGCGCCACTGGTTGGGTTGATTGGAGTGTTGTTACTTTCTGTGATGCTCTGGCGAGTGTTGTTTAGCCAGGCAGAGGCAGCCTTTATCGGCGATATTATTGTGGCGATATATCTTATGGTTCTGCCGTCACTGGCGTTAATTCTCGGCGGCAGCGCCAGTGCCAGCCCACATGCAGCGGTGGGGGCCGCCAGAGAGATGAAACTTGTGATGGGCTATGAGCTGCCGCTTGTGCTGGCCTTTATCGTAATAATAATAAAAACAGCAGCTCTTGCAGGCCAGGGTCAACAGCTTAGTCTGTATGCAATCTCGCAACATGCATCGGTTTTAAGCATATCGGGGATGCTGTCATTTTTAATTGCATTATTATGCATCCAGGCCAAACTCGGATTTGTTCCTTTCGATATAGCTGAATCTGATACCGAGCTTGCAAGCGGCATTCTTATGGAGTATTCAGGAGCATTACTGGCCCTTTGGAAGCTTGCTCACGCGGTAATGCTTGTAGCACTGCCGTTGTTTTTGGTTACTGTTTTTCTTGGTGGGTATGGTGACATCCACTTAGCTGGAGTATGGAAGTTTGTTGCTGTATTGCTTTTATTGATTTTCATCGGCGGAAGGTTATTGGCGGATCGCAGCAAGTTTATGGACGTGTTAGCTTTGTTAAGCTTTATTGTGGTATGTATATTGCTCGGACTTGGTAAGTACGTGTTGATATTGGTCTTATTAATTTTAATAAAAAATACAAATCCGCGTTTGCGAATTGACCAGGCGATGAAGTTCTTCTGGGTCTATTGCAGCCTCGCCATGGTCGCCGCGGTCATACTTGCATCATTAGGCTATTGTTATAACATCAACTGGCTTTAAGCTTGCCCTTGAGCGAAGCCGAAGGGATGAATATATGAGCTGGAAAATGTGGTCGTTGAAAAAATCGGTGTGGGTCTTTCATGTTAATACCGGTGCATGTAACAACTGCGATATTGAGATTGTTAATTGTCTGACACCGAGGTATGATATTGAAAGGTTCGGTATTAAGTTGGTTGGTTCTCCCCGCCACGCCGACGCCTTGTTGGTAACCGGAGTGGTGACCCGACAGGCGGCTCCGCGATTGATAGAAGTTTATCGACAGACCCCAAAGCCATGCGTTGTTTTTCCTATAGGTGCCTGTGCGTGCGATACGGGAATATTCCGTGGCGGCTACCATGTCGTCGGGCCTGTGGATAAGATAATAAGAGAAGAAGATCCCAATGCAATAATTGCCTTTGTGCCGGGTTGTCCTCCGAAACCGGAGGCTATGATTTCGGGCGTGGTCAAGGCGTTATCGGCAATATAACCAGGATAGAAATATGAACCAGGAAGAATTAAATAACAGGTTGTTGGAAATCAAGGATAAGCTCATAGATATAGAGCATACAACGAATAACAGGATATTCCTGCTTTGTGAAGCACAAAACAATTATTCTGTTTGCAAGTTCCTATTCGAAGAATTGCCTCTGAGATTTGTTATCGTTACCGGAATCGATTCCGACGATTGCTTTGAGGTTCTGTACCACTTCTCGAATGACGAAACTGGTCACGTTGTGACGGTCAAAACGTTTATTCGAGATCGGGAAAATCCTTCGATTGAGTCCATTACGCCTTTGATACCCGGTGCCGAGTGGATAGAAAGGGAAATACACGATATCCTGGGAATAGAATTCAAAAATCATCCGAATATGAGACGGCTGATCCTGAGTGATGATTGGCCGGAAGGTGTTTATCCGTTGAGGAAAGCTTGTCCTGAGCGGAGTGAAGGAACTAAGAAATGAAACAGAATGTGAAAAAGCCGATTCTGGCAGTAGGGCCTTTTCATCCGCTGCAGGAAGAGATGGAATTTTTTCAGCTCACAGTCGATGGTGAGATAGTCACCGATATCGACGTGAGGATTTCATATAACCATCGCGGTATTGAAAAAATCAGTGAGTCATTACAATTTGACCAGGTTCCTTATTTGGTTTCTCGTGTGTGTGGGATTTGTTCGGCCTCACATCCGTTGGCTTACATAAATGCCGTTGAGGAGCTTGCCGGAATAACAGCGCCTGAGCGTGCCCAGTATATACGCGTGATTATCAACGAGCTGGAACGAATTCACAGCCATCTGCTTTGGGTTGGTCTTGCCGGTCATTTTATAGGCTATGACACTGTTTTTATGTGGGCATGGAAGTATCGTGAGCCGGTGCTTGACTTACTTGAGGCGATTACAGGAAACAGAAATAATTACGGAAATGTTCGGGTTGGCGGCTGCCGGGAAGATATCCCCGACGAAATAATACCGAAGATATTGAAAGATATTGACACACTCGAAAAGAAAACCGAAATGCTTACCAAGGCGGTACTTGACGATCCTGTTCTGCATGTACGTCTAAAGGGTGTAGGGACGTTGAGCAAGGAAGATGCCGTCAGATACGCTGTAACCGGCCCAACCGCACGAGGCAGCGATATTGCTATTGATACCCGACGTGACGATCCTTATGCCGCTTATGGTGATCTGGACTGGAATGTGATTACTCGGCCCGAAGGTGATGTTTTTGCAAAAGCGGTTGTTCGACTCCTTGAGGTCCTTGAAGCAATTAAGATTATACGTCAAGCCGTTAAGAAAATCCCCAAGGGGCCTATTGCTCTTGAAGTAAAAGAAATTCCACCCGGAGAAGGTTGCGGACGTGCCGAAGCACCTCGCGGCGAGACATTTCATTACGTTCGCAGCGACGGTGGTAACAGGCCGATTCGGCATAAAATCCGAGCACCGAGTTATGTAAATGTACCTTCATTCAGGGCTTCATGCATAGGCGAACATATTGCTGATGTTACTATTACACTCGCTGCGGTAGATCCTTGTTATAGCTGCACTGAAAGGCTTGCCGTTGTGGATTCGCATCATAATATTGTCCATGATTATGAAGCGTTGCTACAAATGAGCCGTGATAGAACAGCACGGATTAAGAAGGAAATTGGCGCGCCGGAACTGAAGATGGAGGATTTATAAATTGGAAACAAGTATGCTTTGCATCCCTGTCTTTTTGCCGTTGATAATCGGTTTTGTAATTCTGTTTTTACCGAATAAACTTAGTTCCGTGTTCCGGGCATTGACGTTGATTATATCAATCATCGCATTTGTGCTTGCTATTTCTATCTTTACTTCCGGCGGCTCCGATGCGACCTGGTCTGTTTTACAATTGGATGGCCTGGAATTAATATTAATGCTCAGCGCGACAAAGCTGGGAGCTTTCATGTTGCTTTTCGCAATGGGTTTTGGGCTGCTCATCACCTTGTACTCATTGAGGTCACGATCTGCGGACGATGAGAAGCGGAATGCAAATATTTATTACGGTGCGACTCTGCTGGCGATAGGCGGCTCGGCTGGGATATTACTTTCAAATAATCTGTTGTTTTTGCTGATTTTCTGGGAGATTGTCACTGTCTCGTTGTATTTGCTGATAACCACCGGAGGCAGGAATTCCAATTTCGCTGCGACCAAGAGTTTTGCTATGATAGGTGCTTCCGATGCCGCTTTAATGTTGGGTGTCATTATGGTTTGGGCGCTTTCGGGAACGTTTGTTATCTCCAATGTTAGGCTGGAGGCAACTTTAGCGCTTCCTATCATTGCATTTTTATTGCTTATGTTGGCTGCCATAACCAAGGCGGGTGCATTACCTCTGCATACATGGGTCCCGACCAGCGGCCAGTATGCTCCCGCATCGGTGATGGCACTTTTACCCGCTGCCCTTGATAAACTCCTGGGTATTTATCTGCTGATAATTATCGTCCGGAAGATGTTTATTGTTCAAACGGCTGCTCTTAGCCTGGTCCTGGCAATTATCGGGGCTGTTACAATCATTGTTGCTGTTATGATTGCCATGGTTCAGCATAATCTCAAAAAGCTGTTGTCCTATCATGCTATTAGCCAGGTTGGTTATATGATTCTTGGTATAGCAACCGGAACACCTGTCGGTATTGCCGGCGGTGTATTCCATATGCTCAACAATGCTATTTATAAGTGTTGTTTGTTCCTGTGCGGCGGGGCTGTCGAACAACAGACCGGGACCGCTGATCTTGAAGAGCTTGGAGGTCTGGGAAAGAAAATGCCCTGGACTTTCGCTGCCTGCATGATAGCCGCTCTGAGTATTTCCGGTATTCCACCTCTAAATGGTTTTGTCTCCAAATGGATGATATATCAGGGTGTTATTCAGATGGGAGCTGAGAAGGTCGGCGCAACAGCCGGATTGTGGCCCCTATGGCTGGTTGCAGCGATGTTTGGCAGTGCACTTACGTTGGCATCATTTGTTAAGCTCATACATTCAATATTCCTTTCCCGCATGCCGAGCGGATTAAAGGAAGTCAGAGAAGTTTCCAGCCTTCAAATTATCCCTATGGCGGTACTTGCAGTGTTGTGTGTAATTTTCGGGATATTCTATTATAATGTGCCGTTAAAGATGTTTATTTATCCGGCATTAGATATAATCGAAGAACCTGCTTTGAGCACATGGGGCGCCGGATTTGCGACGATTTTAATAGCAGTGGGAATATTTATTGGTTTACTTATCTGGTTTATTGGGAAGTTGTCGGACAAGATTAGAATCGTACCGACCTGGACTTGCGGCGAAACTCAGCAAAATGACCAAATGATAATACCCGGGACGCATTTCTATAAGACTGTTGTGCAAATGGACGGTTTGAAACAGCTTTACAGCGGCCAGGAAAAGGGTTATTTTGATACTTATGACCAAGGTGGGAGATTCGGCCTGTGTCTGACGAGTTTTCTGCGATGGCTTCATTCCGGAGTTCTGTCTATGTATTTAACCTGGATAATTTTGGGATTGCTTGTGGTTTTGTTTGTGGTTTGCGGAATTTGGTGAGGTTAATATGGCAATTTTCTATATTTTATTACTTTTCATTTTGATTGCTGCTATCGTTGCAGTTGAGACCAAAAATTTGTTAAGCGCTGTAATATGCGTTGGGGCAATCGGTTTCGGCGGGTCCTTGATGTTTTTATTTCTCAGAGCACCGGATATTGCAATAACACAAATTGTGGTGGAAGTGCTTGGATTGATTTTGCTGATTCGGGCAACGATTGCCCGTGATTTGACTTTTATCAGCGGCGACAGGGAGTTCTTTGGAACGGTTGTTTCTGTTGTAATTGTTTTTATCATTTTCCTGGCCGGTGTTAGAGTTTTTGAGACGTTGCCCGAATTCGGTAAGCCCATCTTTGCTGAAACTCCGGACGCCGCTTCGCAAACTTACATCGAAAAAGGTCTGGAAGAAACAGGAGCAGCAAACCTTGTGACGTCGGTTATTCTTGATTATCGTGCATACGATACGCTTGGTGAGGCAACGGTGCTGTTTACATCAATTATAGGAGCGACAGTTATTTTACGAAGGAAGAGTAAAAAATTACTGGAGGACCCGGACGTATGAAAGGTATGACGGTAATAGTAAAAACTATCAGTAGCTGGGTCAAGGTGCTTATTATCCTGTTTGGTATTTACATCATTCTTTTCGGCCACCTGACCCCAGGAGGAGGTTTTGCCGGCGGTGTGATTTTAGCTTCTTCCTATGTGCTGCTGATGCTGGCATTTGGAAGAGAGTTTGTACAAGAAAACCTTCCTTCGACGCTTAGCTCGAAGCTTGATTGTATCGGAGCGTTTGCCTTTGGTATGATAGCAATTTTGGGTTTCGTTTTTGGTGGAGTTTTCTTTAAAAATTTCCTGGTTCAGTATGGCGAGAAGTTCAATTTAATAAGCTCCGGCACTATTCCACTGTCGAATATTGCAATTGGAGTGAAAGTCGGTGCGTCACTATTTCTGGTAATTTTTGTTCTCTCGACGTTCAGACGTAATCCATCGGCTGACAAAAAGGAGTCGGACTAATGCCTTATGCACTTTGCTTTTTACTGTTTATGATCGGGTTGTATTGTGCAGTCGTTAAAAAGAATATAGTTAAGATTGTCATTGGCATTATGGTCATGGAATATGCGGTCAATCTTTTCCTGATTATGCTCGGATATAGATTGAATGGTGATGCCCCTATAGTTGACAGAAGTATGATTGAATCCGGAACAACTTTAACCAGCAGCTTTTTGAATAGTGCCGTTGATCCACTGCCACAGGCCCTGGTTCTAACTTCAATTGTGATTAGTCTGGGCTCGCTGGCTCTTATGATTTCAATTTGCATTAGAATGTATGAAAAATACGGCACCTTTGATATCACCGAGATAAGGAGGTTAAAAGGATGAGCGGACTTTTGCCTGCTTTTGTTGTTATTCCTTTAATAACGGCGTTTGTACTCCCGCTTTTCGGCAAGAAAGGCAAGGATGTTGCGACTGTTTTAGCTAATGCAGTTACCATTTTACTGCTTGTGCTGGCTATTGTCGTTGTTGCTACCGGGAGGTCCGGAATCTACCAGGTAGGCAAATGGCCTATTCCGCTCGGAATCAATCTTGTCCTTGACGGTTTAAGTGCATTAATGCTTTTAGCCATTGGCGTAGTTGCCGCCGCGGCAATGCTCTTTAGCGCCAGATACATGGAACGATACACTGCCAAGTCAAAATACCTGAGTCTGTTTTTGCTTATGGTTGCCGGCATGAACGGCGTTGTGCTCTCAGGAGATATTTTCAATCTCTTCGTTTTTCTGGAAATTACATCGCTTGCTTCATATGCACTTGTAGGTTTTGGCTGTGAACATGAGGAGCTTGAGGCGGCATTTAAATATATGGTACTTGGAAGTATTGGTTCGATATTTATACTTTTTGGAATCGCCCTGGTGTATGGTAATACAGGCACGCTTAATATGGCCTATATTTCAAAAGCCATTCAGGAGGGGGGAACAAATATCGGTCTTAGTTTCGCCTTGGCTTTATTTATTGTCGGTTTCTGTTTGAAAACCGCCCTTGTGCCGTTTCATGCATGGCTGCCGGATGCACACTCTTCGGCGCCTGCTCCTATTTCTGCAATGCTCTCCGGAATCATCATTAAGACTCTTGGAGTTTATGCTCTGGTTCGGATTGTATTCAATGTTTTTGGTGTCTCAGTGCAAATCGGCTGGCTAATAGTTGTACTCGGTCTTTTGAGTATGGTGGCCGGAGCGTTTCTGGCGATCGGACAGTGGGATCTTAAGAGGCTCATGGCATATTCGAGTATCAGTCAGATCGGTTATGTCATTTTAGGTATCGGCCTTGGCGCAACACTAATTGCCAAAGGTGAAAATCCGAGTTGGGCTCTTCTTGGTGGATTGTTTCATCTGGTTAATCATTCCGTGTATAAGTCTTTGTTATTTTTAACAAGCGGTTCGATCGAAATGGCTACAGGAACACGACAGCTCAGAGAAATGGGTGGGCTGGCGGAAAGATTACCTTACACTCGCGCAACCTGTACAGTAGCATCTGCTTCGATTGTCGGTATCCCGCCATTTAGCGGTTTCTGGAGCAAGCTCATTCTTGTAGTTGCAGCCGTTCAGGCTCATCTTTACTGGATTGCTGCGATTATTGTATTCGTAAGTTTATGCACTTTAATTATGTATTTGAAGGTTCAGCGATATGTTTTTCTCGGAGAGCTGCCGGAGAACCTTCAGCAAGCGAAAGAAAACAAGGGCTCCATGGTTGTGGCGATGGTCTTTTTAGCTTGTTTATGTGTGCTTATGGGATTACTCGTGCTGGTACCCGGCTTAAATAAAATACTTCTACAAAATATTTTGCAACCCGCAGTTGATGTTTTAACTAATGGACTTAAGTACTCTGCTGACGTAATTGGGATGAAATAGTAAGGATATAATCGTATGAGACGACTGATTTATTTTGTTATAGCTTTTGTGGTATGGACCTTACTAACATGGCCGTTTGTTGAAGGAAAAATTGACATCCAGGTAGTGGTTGCGGGGCTGATAGCTTCTGCCGTGGTTGCGATTATTTTCCATGAAATACTGCCCAAAGAGCATCATATATTTATTTCACCTGTACGGATATTTTGGTTATTAATATATATACCGGTGTTTTTCTATTATGTCATAATGGCCAATTTTGATGTCGTCTATCGTGCCCTGCATCCGAAGATGCCGATAAAGCCGGGAATCGTAAAGATTAAAACAAATCTTAAAACAGACTCCGGGATTACCGCCCTGGCTAATTCCATTACTCTCACGCCGGGGACTTTGACGGTGGATCTCACTGAGGATGGCTTCCTGTACGTCCATTGGATTAATGTGAAATCTGATGATGTTGAGCAGGCGACAAAATTCATTGCCCAAAGGTTCGAGTGGTTTATAAAAAAGATTTTCGAATAAAAGAGGTTGATATGGAGATTTTATTTAACATATTTTACTTTGGCCTGTTTATTTGTTGTTTTCTATGCCTTTATCGGATAGGTCTTGGCCCGAGCGCCCCGGATCGAACTGTAGCTATTGATATATTAGGTATTGTTGTGGTTGGTTGTTGTGCAGTGCTTGGTCTGTACACAAAAAAGGATTTTTATCTCAATGTCGCTCTTGCCTGGGCATTATTGAGCTTTATAGGAACAATAGCATTGGCGAAATTTTTGGAGGGACGAAGCTTCGATGACTGAGATTATAGGATACATATTAATAGCAATCGGTATTTTATTCGATATATTCGGCTGTATCGGGCTGGTTCGCTTTCCTGATGTTTATAACCGTCTGCAGGCGGCAACGAAATGCGTCACTCTCGGTACTATTGTTCTTTTGATCGGTGTCGCCTTGGCCAGTGGTTCCGGCGCTATGGCCGCCAAGGCGATTATTTGTGCTGTTTTTCTCATTTTGACCTCGCCGACAGCCGCCCATGCAGTAGCCAAAGGTGCTTATGCATCCGGTGTGGAACTGTGGGAAAACAGTGTTGTTGACAAATATGCGGATGAAATTGAACAGTAATAATAGTTTATATTAATAAAAAAATACCAACGGAGGTCTGAAATTGCGTTTACCAAAGTTGAGAGAATTAAAAGAAGCTGTCACGGCGGTAGTCTCGCCGCGTTTCACAACTCGTTTTCCGGCTAAACCATGTATTGTTCCGGATAAGTTAAGAGGCAAGCCTGAATTTGATCTTGATATTTGTATCGGCTGCGGTGCCTGTGTGAATGTCTGTCCGAGTCCGAACTGCTTAAGTATGGTTGATGATCTCGAAGCGAATCCTCCGGTCAGAAAAATTACGCATCAGACAGCTGCCTGCATTTTTTGCGGTAACTGTCACGAATATTGCACGACGACAAACGGCATAAATCTCTCTAACAAATGGGATTTGGCTACTATGGATAAAGATGCCATAGTTGAAACTCATGAGTTCGAGCTGCAAATGTGCGAAAAATGTGGTGAGTTAATCGGTACTAAAAAGCATCTTATCTGGCTTTATGAGAAACTTGGTCCGCTGGCCTATACTAATCCTTCACTGTTGATTGCTAAAAGCGGACAATTACAAACTCATCCGGAGCATATCCACCAGCCGCCTGAGAAAGAAAAATCGGAATCCCAGATGGGTGATTTTATGCGAGTCCTTTGCCCGAAGTGCAAGTGCGAAGTGAATATAAAGTTGTAAAACTCCATAATTGCATATAGCGGCGGTTTTTCGCATGTCACATCGTTCAAGGCGACACTAAGAAACCCCTATGGGTAATGAGCAGCAGATATTAGAGCAGTTGGATAAACTGCGTGGTTCATCGACTGTTATTGTCGGTATTGGAAATACTCTCAAAGGTGATGATGCCGTGGGGCCGCTTGTTTGCGAACAGCTCGAGCAAGCGGAAATATCGGCTTATATTATAGATGCGGGCACAGTCCCTGAAAACTATATACAGCCGATAATTAACAAAGCACCCCGGAATTTGCTTCTTATTGATGCAATCGACTTTAATGCTTCGCCGGGAACGATTAAAATCTTCAAATCAGAGCAACTCAACTCAATAGTAATTTCAACACATACACTCTCGCCACATCTGTTCATAGATATGATACTTCAAAGCATTAAGCCGGAGGTATATTGTATCGGTATTCAACCTGCACAAACACAGTTGGGTCAGCCTGTATCGTCCCTGGTTTCTCAGGCAATCAAGCTTCTCTGCGGTATCCTTATAGAGATTTTTCCGCCTGCGAATTAGATTTCCATTGAGTACACAGAAGCTGTTTCAACTGATCAGACGAAGAACTTTATTTACATCGGCGTCCGAATCAAAAGCCAGATAAAAAATGGCGCGGTTGCTGATGGAAGCACCACTGAAAGCTCGAAGGTTGATACCGGCATCTGCGATTTCTCTTGATAAATCCGCACTAAAGCCGGGTTTGTTGCCTGTGGCGATTCGTATTCCATGAAGTGATTTTGTCTTCTCGAAGCCGGCTTTTTTAGCGGCCCTGACCTGTCTGGCCCCCTTTATAGGCATAACGAAAACAACGCCTTGTCCTGGTTGGTCAGGTGCACGGCGAGCGTTGACAAATTCAAGATCAATATCTGCCTGGGCAAGAGCATCAAGTTTCTCGGCCAATCCGCCGGGGCGATCCTCTGTATTAGCAGCCCACACATCAACACGACTGATATCCATTCTCATGATAAATTCTCCATAAACATAATTGACAAAAACGTCCAACAAAATAGCGTTATGGATAAGTATATAAGTTTGGCGTTTACTGCAGTATTTGTCAATACTTAAAGAGGTTTATTTCAATAAGTTTTAATATTTTATAAATATTAGTAGGAATGAAACTATAAATATTCGGCGGCTATTTTGTAATAGAAACAGGAAAAGAAACATGGCCTATGCCAATTGACTCGACATAGGCCCTGAGATACATCCTGGAAAGTTCCGCCTTTTTATTCTTACAGCTATATTCTATTGCTGTTTTATAATTGGCAGACTGTTTCCGTTATTAATTGTCATTTAATATTTATGGCCGATAAAGACGTATATCATCGATGTACATTATACCTTTACCGCCAGGCTGAGAATTACCGATGTCACCTAAACCAATACCAAAAGAAGTGACATTGGTAAGATCAACGCCGAGATCTGTAAAGCTCTGCAGCGGGATGTTCCATTCGGTCCACTGTGTTGTCAAAGATGCATTCGGATCATCATAATAAAGCGCGGTGCAGTTATTAACGGCAACATACATAGACTCGGAATCATTGGTTGTTAAACCTATATCCAGAGATGTCCAATCCGGGCTGACAGTTGTACTGGGGAAGCTGACATTCGAGAATTGAGCCTCACATGCTACAGACGGATTGTGGCTTGTAACCGCCAGGCCGATATATATCGGATTAGCCATACTTATTTGTTTCAAACTGAACGATGTCCAGTCCACGCCGTTTTCCGAGTAATATGACCTGAGTAGTCCTCCGGATGTACGTTCGAATTTGACCCAATAAGGTACGGCGACGTTGGGATCGAATTGTCGCTCTGTTACATCGTTTGTTATGGAACGGTACTGGTATCGGACACCGTTTTCAGGGGTCATTAAAAGTGCGCAATATCGGGCATTTGCATCCAGCGTATCACGGATCATAATGCCGGCCTTGGCAAACGGGTCCGCGCTTTCCTCTATACTATCGACCCTTGCTACTATTTTCACTGCGCCGGTGTGCTCCTTATAAACAAACTGGAATTCGTCGGATTTGCCATAAATATCTGAGCCGATTCCCTTGATTTTATAGATGCCACCCGGCTCCTCTGCAAAGCTGCTGAGTTTTGGAGGATTGCCTCTGAACCATATTGTTAAGGATTCCACATCTTCTTTTGTCCAGTCCTGTGGCTCGTCCCATTGACGTTTGGCTTCGGAATAATATAGTGTACCGGTCTTTTCAAGATCAGTACCTTCATTTATGGTACCATCGTTGTCGTATTGTAAAGGCATTGATTGGAGACCTGTGCGGATTATGTTTTTCTCCATGGAAACAGTTTCGATGTAACCGACGGTCATACCTGTATTATTAACGACGTAGTCTAACCATGTATCGTAAATAATATTGTTGGCGTCATCGTAATCCTCGAAATTATCCACCACCAGGAAGTTGACCGTCGTAAAGCTCCAGACATCTCCTCTCCAGGGGCTGTTTGGATCCGTGTTGTTTATTTCATCGACACGCCAGTAATATGTCGTGTTGAACTCTAAAAGATCGGCTCCGAGAGGTTCAAAAGTCGTACCGCTTTGATTTTCGGATACCAGCACGCCCCGTGGGTCGGATAAGCTTGCCTCGTTGACATCATTGAAATCTGTACCGAAGTACACATTATGTGTATCGGTATATTGTCCTTCCTTCCAGCTAAGGAGTGTGTCTCGGACCACTTCCTGGGCCTCATTATCGGGATTGGGCAGTGTTGCGGCGGAACTTAAACCGCTGATCATAATTTGCTGAATCTCTTCCTGCGTCAATGATCTTTTATATACGCGAACATCGTCGATCTTGCCCATAAATGAATTATTCTCGGGGGCGTTGCCGATTCGAAGAGTTTCTGTACCTGAGGGTATCACCGTTCCCGTTACGGCAGCGGCGGGTTGTGAAGGTTCTCCGTTGATATAATAGAGATGTGCGCCTTCTTCTATTACCATCGCACAGACATGTACCCATTCGTTGAGTGGTACCGAGCCGATGCTGACAGATTGAACAAAAGTATCACCCAGGCTAAAATGAAGAACACCGCGACCGTCGTCATCAAGACAAGTGTAAAGACTATACATTCTGGGGTTATTACCCTTTGTAATAATCGCCTGATAACCTGACCAGGCCGAGGCCTCAGCGCCGGTGTGCCTTGGAGTGTTAATCCAGGCCATTAAGGCGACTTCATCGTCCGGCTGTAATGATTCGTCGTGTGGCACCTCGACGAAATCATCGACTCCGTCGAGCCATAAAGCACCGCCTGCGTATCCATATACCCATTGCGGATTGCTTATGGGGTTGCCGTCTGTTTGAATGAGTTCGCCGTCATTGGAATTGCCGCTTGAATCATAAGCGATCAGGCCGGATTTCTCATCAAGCTTCCACCAGCCGAGCAGATCCGGGTCTTGGGCATTGGCTGTGCTTATTAGAGTCAGGCCGAGCAGCAGACCAAAACATGTCAAATAAATCAATTTCTTACACATGATAATCCTCCTTTAAATGTTTATTATGAAAGCGATTGATACAGTATTTACCCTCACTACATTACGTCACAATACATACCCGCCTGCCTTTTTTATCAAAATAATTAGGTATAACTTGCCCTCTGCCTGCTTTATAACGAAGATTTACAGACTATGAACCACAGGTTAGATATTAATAGTATTATAAAGTATTTTTTATGATTATTCAATACATAAAATGATAAAAGACGCTCTTTTGCACAATACTAAAGATAATTATACGTATCATTTTTCCATTTTTATTATGCCGGCAATGGGAAAGAATATCATTGTAAAATGACTCAAATCGTTACCGAAACCTACAGCTTTAATATCAGGCAAAGATAATTCCTGCCGTGATTAATTGCCATTTGATATTGGTGGGCGGTACAGCCGTATATCATCGATGTACATTATGCCTTTGCCGCCCGGCTGCTGATTGTCCCTGTCACCTAATCCAATACCTAAAGAGCTAATATTAGCAAGGTTTACACCACGATCTGTAATACTCTGCAATGGGATGTTCCATTCGGTCCACTGGTCTATCGAAGCTGCATTTGGGTCATCATGATAAATCACAGCGCTGTTGTTGAGAATTACATACATCGGTTCGTTATCGTTAGTCAACAGACCTATGTCCTGAGAAGCCCATTCCTCGCCAACGGTCGTATTGGGGAAGCTGAGATTCGAGAACTGGGCTTCACACGGTACAAGCGGATCATGGCTTGTCACTGCCAAACCAATATATATAGGATTAGCCATGCTTACTTGTTTTAAGCCGAACGAAGTCCAGTCCGTGCCGTTTTCCGAGTAGTAAGCTCTTAAGAGTCCGCCGGAAGTACGTTCGAATCTGACCCAGTAAGGTGCGGCAACATTCGGGTCGAATTCCCTGTCGGTAATGCCACCTATAGTTGACCGGTACTGGTATCGAACTCCGTTTTCGGGGGTCATTAACAACGCGGCATACCGGGCGTTTGCATCCAGCGTGTCACGGATCATAATGCCGGCCTTGGCAAACGGATCTGTATTTTCCAGACTATCGACCCTTGCTATTATTTTAATGGCACCGCTGTGCTCCTTATAAGCAAAGTGAAATTGGTCGGCTCTGTCCCAGATATCCTCGCCTATACCCTTGACCGTGTAGATGCCTGACGGTTCCTCTACAAAGCTGCTGACTTGCGCCGGATTGCCTCTGAACCATATTGTTAGGGATTCGACATCTTCTCTTGTCCAGTCCTGCGGCTCGTCCCATCGGCATTCGGCTTCGGAATAGTACAGTGTACCGGTCTTTTCAAGATCAGTACCTTCATTTATGGTACCATCGTTGTCGTATTGCAATGGCATTGATTGTTTGCCTGTATGAATTATATCTTTCTCGACGGATGTAGATTCGATATAACCAACGGTCATACCGGTGTTATTTGAGAAGTAGTCCAACCATGTGTCGTATATAATATTGTCGGTATCGTTATAGCTCTCGAAATCATCCACCGTCAGGAAGTTGGCGGTCGTAAAGCTCCAGACGTCACCTTTCCAGGGGCTGTTTGGGTCAATGTCGTTTATTTCATCGACCCGCCAGTAATAAGTTTTGCCGAATTCGAGAGGCTCGGCACCGAGAGGATCAAAAGTGGTGCTATCCAGACTTTCACTAACAAGGACGCCCCGCGGATCAGATTTTATTGCCTGGTTAACATCGTTGAATTCGGTTCCGAAATACACATCACGTTTATCGCCATAGATACCCATATCCCAGCTTAGAACCACATCTCGTATGACATTTGTCCTTCCGTCTCCGGGATTTGGATTAGAGGCCTTTGGGGTTGGTTTTGGGCCGAATCGGTACATTAAAGCTACCTCTTCGGCTGTAAGTGCATGATTAAAAACCGCCACTTCATCTATAGTTCCAATATAGTTTCTCCACATGCGACGTGCTTCGCTGCTGCGGGGGCCGCCGATACGAACTGTCAGGATAAGATCAGATAAAGTCCAGTTCGGATCACTGGTAACTTCCATTTCCCCATCCAGATAATAAATAATATGCTGGTCCGAAGCACTGCAGGTTACGGTGATATGATGCCACTGATTGTCATTGAGTGTTACATCAGTATCCATTGCCCAATCTCCCGGGTAGCTGACAGTTCCTTGATCGTCGGGTTCTGAAAGAATATATGGAACGCCTGTATCGGTAAGCTCGAAGTCAGTGTCATGTTGTTCGCCTATAAGTACCAAAGCGGGACCCCATTCCTGGTAAACGGTCGGCGTTTTTTGCCAGAACGCAAATGTCGATTCCCCGATATTTAACAGACCCGGTGTAAGATTAGCATCGCAAATAGTAAATGGAGCGGTAGAAGTTAAAAACTGTAGGGCACTGCCTTTATAGCCATCATTTATCCACTTGACCTTGCTTTCATTCGTAGGATCCATGTTTCCGTCATGGCCGTAACCCGAGGAATCGGCGAACGTGTTACGGAAACCTTCGTCCAGTTTCCACCAACCAACAAGCTCGGCATTGGCCGTACCGGTTAATATCAAAACCGACAACAAAACAGCAGAAATGAGAAATGAAAATTTTATACACATTAGACGCCTCCTTCGATTAGAAAGTTTAGAGTGAAAAACAAGCTATCAATATTGTTTATTATATCGGAATATATTCTGAAAGGAATAATATTTAGATGATTGAAAAACACCTCCTATAATAAAATCACTTTATTCAGTATAAAGCAATAAAACACAACCGGAGAATGTAACTTCGGTATTCCGACCTTGTTTTATCTGTAACTAATGAAATAAAGGTGCCTTATGGTCTTTATAATCAAAATCCACAGACAAAAACCAGTACGTTTAACAGATTTTACTACCTTCTAATTATATTGTATTCTGAACGGAAAAATTCATTATTTTGCGTAAAACAAACATCATTATGCGAATAATCCTTGTTACTGTCTCTGTGTTATCAATGTTATGTTTGCCTGTGATTTATTGAGAGGATTTGTGGTTGAGTGCTATATCAAGAGCCTTTTGATATTTGATTGAATTGGGATCGATATCGATAGCTTTTTGGTATTGTTTGACGGCATCGTCGTATGCACCTTTTTTTTCGTAGATGACTCCGAGGTTGTAATAAAGCTCAGGATAATCGGGGCTGTTCTTCTGACCTGTAATATATGTCTCTATAGCTTGTTCGGTTTTACCCTGATTAAACAAAATGACTCCCAGATTCAGATACGCATTTGCATGTTCGGGTTGGTAACGAATAGACAGGCGATAGTTTTTTATTGCCTGTTCGTTTTTTTGCTGCAGTTGGTAAGCGAAGCCCAGATTAAAATAAGCTTCGAATTGAGTATGATCCAGAGCTATCCCCTTTTTATTATAAGCAATTCCCTGGTCCAGTTTTCCCATCTTTGATGCGGCTAATCCCATAAAGACATATGGGGCCGACCAAAGGGGCAGCTTTTTCTGGACAATCTGATATTGTTGTAGAGCCTGGGCCTGATCATTCACCTGCTCCGATGCCAGCAGGGATGCATAAATCCAGTGCAGATGCCAGTCAGATGGATTCTCTTTGATTGCCTGTTTATAGGTCTCTAAGAATGCATCGAATGGTATCTTAGTAACCTTCTCCTTGAGTATTTGAATGTATTCTTCTAAATCCTGGACGCTCTGAGCGTGGTAGGCCTGATTCGTAAATGGGGCTCTGGTGATATAATTTTCCAGGACATTTTTAGTTATTTTATACTGTTCAAGTATTGTATAGCCCAATATCCCGGCACATTCCTGTTCGTTTGGAACGGCCCTCTTCCGGATATTTTCTTTCCTGATGGATTCCGGAAGCAATCGCTCGATTTGTTCGAATAGGTTAACGGCCAGTAGATAGTTACCGGAAAAATTGAAGTGTACATGCTCGTAAAACCATTGCTGACCGGGGATCTGCTGCTCGCTTTGTGCCGATATCACGCCGGCTGCATCAATAAAATAGACACCCTGTTCCTGTTTTTCCAGGGCTGTCTGGCGAATAATTTGATTGTTCTGCAGGTCTGCCCTGAAACGCAATGTATCAAGCTCACATGCCTGACGAAAGGCTTGTGAAGCTTGCTCATATTGTTGAGTTTCCCAATAACAGCGTCCTATGCGAAAATGCGTTTCTGCATAATCCGGATCCTGCATTAAGGCATCTTGATAAGCCCGGACGGCCCCCTGGAAGTCCCTGTTTTCTTCACAATCCAGTCCCTTCTGATACAGCAATTCCCACACCTGCAGCTTGTCGGTTGATATTTCCGTCCGATGCTGACTGGCAAAAGGCGGACAATCCTTAAGATTCACTGCTACGGTGGAAAATAGTATCGGCACACCTCGTTTCATTGATAAATCACGTATATCTGCAAGGTTTGCCTTAAAATGTTGATAGACCTGATTAAGTTCGGGGTTCTGTGCACTGACTTGACGGCCAAGGAACATCTCCATACCGGCCCAACGCTGAGGTTGTTCGGAATCAAAAGACAAACGATGCAAAATCTCATCCAGCAACTGAACGAGACGAACACTTTTTAACTTGATAAACACGCGTATGAGAAAACGGTTCGACATCAAAGGACTGAACACTGTGCCGGCGCCATAAGGGCCCACCACTTCATTGTTGCCTAAGTAAACCACCAGCAGATCCGGTTTGTGTTTGAGGCAATCCTTTGTTATTTCCAGAACCGCATGTGAATTAATTGCAGGCATGGCCAGGGTAATAACCTCAAAATGCAATTGAGGATAGCTCTGATTGAGTAAAACCTCGAGTGTGCGACCGAAGCTAAAAGCGGGTTCCGGCACACCCTGGGCGGCGGAGGCGCCGAGGATAAAAATTCGATAGGTGTTGGACGGCTTTGTCGCAGAGAAGACAAAAGGAGAAAAACTTCGGGCAATGTCCCGGGGAAAGAACTGCCAGGCGAATCGGGCATTATTGCAATAAGCCTTTTCACCGGAAACCTGACATGCGGAAAAGGCATTTGTCGAATAGCCGTAACCGATAACACGCAGTCCGGATTCTAAAAGACCAAGCAGTATTACAGGGATCAGAATCAAAGTGACAATACGAAACAGCCACAAACGGGATCGGCTGACGGGCGGATGTTTCTGAGCCTTTGTATTCTTTTTAAGGTTCCTGCTTCGCCCGGGCTTTCGGGGACGCTTCCTTGTAATGGTCTTTTGCCTTTTATTTGTTTTCACTGTGGCTTACAGGATTATCCGACAGAATTTTATTTTCACTGAATCGAACTAATCCATATATAACATATGGGAGTGAAACTCACAATATATCAGGGTACGAAAATTATTGCGGATATCTTTCGTTCGATTCTCCATCGACATCGGCATGTATAATTTGAGCAGGTGATTCGGAAGCATCGGCAATATTATGATATTTCACCGAACGGGCGGGGACTTATCGATTAACGGGTTTCGTATAGGATGACAAATCCATGAATTGGATGATATTTGAGGGATATTTGTATGCGGCGGCCGTTTTATCCGGCCACCGCATACGTGTCGATTTGATACAAAAACAGGAAACCAATTATATATTTTGAGTTGGTAAACTCTAATCTGCTTTTCTCTAAGCTCTTATATATTAATGATACTCCTGTAAAAGAGTTCAGCCTTTAAATACTGCTGTTGGGATCATCAGTCTGTATCCCTGGGAATATACAATCGTATATCATCGATGAATATCCTGCCTTCACCGTCGGGTTGTTGATTGCCTATGGTACCTACACCGATTCCCAACGAGTTGACGTTTGTAATATCCACACCGTTATCCGTAAAACTCTGCAGAGGAATATTCCACTCTGTCCACGAGCTTGTTAGCGATGCGTTGGGATCTTCATGATAAATCGCACCGGTGCCATTGAGTACCACATACATCGGCTGGGCATCGTTAATGTTTATCCCAATATCCTGCGAACTCCATGGCTGATCGCTGCCGGATCCCGAAATCGTTACGTTGGAAAATACACCTTCACAAGTCGTGGAGTTATCATGACTGGTTACTGCTAAACCAACATAGGCAGGTGATGTCATGGAAACCTGCTTTAAACTAAACCTTGTCCAGTCGCTGCCATCTGGTGAATAATACGCCCTGATAAGTCCGCCGGATGTGCGTTCTATTTTCAACCAGTAAGGTGCCATGGCATTCGGATCCATATCATTATCTCCTCTTGTTGTGGCGCCGTCGGTAGTGGTACGAGTCTGGAACCGTAGCCCCTTGTCGGGGTCGGGTGTAAGCAGCAGGGCTGCGTTTTTTGCACCCGGTTCGAGTGAATCACGGATTATAATACCCGCCTTCGAATCTTTATTAATAGGCTCCAGGCTTTCAACCTTTGCGATAATCGATACGGTTTTATTTGAGGCGAGTTCCTTATAGGCAAAGTGGAATTCGTCGGCGACGTTCCATATATCTGCACCGGCGGCCACAATAGTGTAAGTACCTGCCGGATCTTCTGTGAAGCTGCTGGAATACGCCGGACGGCCTTTGAACCACAGTGATAAAGTCTCGAGATTGTCTTTTGTCCAGTCCTGAGCCTCCGCTAATTCCAGTTCGGCTTCAGAGTAGTATAATGTTCCGCTTTGTTCAAGGTCGGTTCCCTCGTTAACGGTACCATCGTTGTCGTAATACAGCGGCATGGATTTTTTGCCGCCATGAATTTCGTCAAGTTCGGCATAAGGGGCTTCGAAATATCCGACCGTCATACCGGTATTATTCACGAAGAAATCCACCCATGTATCGTAGATTTTATTATCCGTATCGTCATAGTCTTCAAAGTCATCTATAAGGTCGTAGTCGGCTATCGTGAAGCTCCAGACGCGACCTTTCCACGGACTGTTCGGATCAACATCGTTGTTTTCATCGACGCGCCAGTAATATGTTTTTTCAAATTCAAGAAGGCCCGGAATCTCGTAAGAGGTTTCTGTCATATCCGCTTGAATCAGTACACTTCTTGGGTCGTCTATCTCGGCTTCATTGACATCATTAAAATCTTCCCCAAAGTATAGATCGTGTGTGACGACAAACATCCCGCCTTTCCATCGAAGGTCCGTATCTCGCGGCACTTCTGTCTTCGTGTCCTTGGGCTTGGGGGCACGGGCAAGTCCCGGAGGTGTTCCGACATCAAACATTACATCCTGAATATCTTCCTGAGTCAGTGCCGCATCATACAATCGCACATCGTCAATAGTACCCCAGAAAGCATTGGCACCACCCAGATTGTCGCAGCCGATAACTATTGTATTATCTACTCCGGGGCCGAAAACAAATTTAGCGGCATCATCCTGTATCCCGCGGAGTTGAACAAATGAATCAGCCTTTTCCCCATCGACGTAAAGACTTATATTGGTTCCATCGAATGAAACTCCCAAATGAATCCATTCGCCTATCGGTGGTACTTGGTCAAATTGCACATCAGTTATATCCTCGCCCCTGCTGGAGAACTTCATGTCGCCGTTCGTACTCACCTCAAGATACCACATCGTAGGCGCTGTGCCGCCGGTAGGAATTTCCCAGCCGTCTCTTTTACCGATAATTCCCTGCCAATTGCCGTTTACTCCGTCCCATTTAATCCAGCATGCTACGGATAATTCACCAGTTTCCTCTGATGGATTCCATGTGCCGCAATTGACCCAGTAAGGTGTAGGATTGGTGCCGTCAAAATAGATTGCCTTTCCAAAATTGGCAGCGCTATCGACCCAGTTGGGATCGGCCTGTGCCTGCCCGTCGTGACCATAACCCGAATAGTCTTTGACTAACGTACCGGAGCCTTCGTCCAATGGGTAGTATGCCACCATGTCACCGAGTGTGCTGTTGGCGGTAAAACTCAGCACTAACGCAAAGGAAATGGCAAACAATAATTTCACACGCATAATTAACCTCCTTCGAAAAATAGTGTTAGTTCGATAGATAGTATTAGATTGAGAAGAGTTACTAATTTCGTTTTTTTTATATCGGAACATAATCAGGTCAAAATGATGTTTTAAAATTAATAACGCCTCCTTTCCTTAGATACCCGCCATTAAAACAACCTGAAAGCCGGAGTGCGTCACCCCGATGGCCTGCTCTTCATGGTGTATTATTGCATCGGTAAACAAATTTTTTATCATGCTTGCCTGCTTGATAATGAAAATCTTCAGGCAAGGAACATTATACTTATTAGTGTATTTCTTCTATTATATTAATTTTTCCTTGAAATAAGTCATCATTTTGTGTATAATAATCATCATTATGCGCATCACTATCAGCGTTTTACGTTATTTAATAAGTAGTTTATGTCAAATATTCAGAAAGTCATATTATTAATTGAGAAATCCAGAGCTTTCGGCAAGGGATTGATTACCGGAATAGTCCAATATTCCAATCTTTGTGGTCCCTGGTTGTTTTATATGGAACCGGAATTCTACAGGACCGG
>CAZMZR010000022.1:0-44724 GCA_964570855.1 uncultured Pirellulales bacterium | reverse complement strand
GCTGATAGCTGCTCGCAAGGTCGAGAATTTTGCTGATGGAGTTACCTGGGAAAAATTCAAAACCGATGACATCCTGCAAAACGCCATTATTCACCAGATTCAGATAATCGGGGAAGCCGCTAGAAAAGTTTCTCAGGAATATAAGTCGTCTCATCCTCAAATCCCATGGCGGTCGATTATCGGTATGCGAAATCGCCTCGTTCATGAATACTTTGATATAATTCCCGAAAGAGTTTGGGACGTTGTTTAAAATAAGATATCCGAATTGGTCCGGATTATTGAGCCGTTGGTTCCTCCGGATGAATCAGCATGAGAATTTTAGTGTATTGTAATTAAGGATTCAAATTGAATGGCAAAAAGCAGTAAAAAAGCTGAAAAAGTAGTACTGGCATATAGCGGCGGTCTGGATACGAGCGTAATTCTGCCGTGGCTTAAAGAAACCTACGGTTACGAAGTGATAGCGTTCGCCGCCGAACTCGGGCAGGGCGATGAATTAGCCGGCATAAAACGCAAGGCCCTGGTAAGTGGGGCGGTCAAGTGCGTGGTCAAGGACCTTTGCAAAGAATTCGTCGAGGACTATCTCTGGCCGATGCTCAAATCCGGGGCGGTCTATGAAAACGGGTATCTGCTGGGTACGAGTATCGCCCGGCCTTTGATCGCCAAGCATCAGGTGGAAGTCGCCCACGCCGAAGGTGCGACCGCGGTAGCACACGGCGCAACAGGCAAGGGCAACGACCAGGTAAGATTCGAATTGACCTTCATGGCACTGGACCCATCGCTGAAAATAATCGCTCCCTGGAAAGATCCGAATTTTACTCTCACCTCCCGCGAAGCGGCGGTGGATTACGCAAAGAAGCATAAAATTCCAATCGAGCAGAGCAAAAAGAAGATTTACTCCCGTGACCGCAATCTCTGGCATATAAGCCACGAAGGGGCCGACCTCGAAGATCCCGCCAACGAGCCAAAGGACAACTTGTTCGTTATTTCCAATCCGGTGTCCAAAACACCCAACAAGGCGGACTATGTCGGTATAGGTTTCGAGCGGGGAGTGCCTGTGTCACTTAACGGCAAAAAAATCAGCGGCGTAAAACTGGTTGAAACATTGAACAAAATCGGTGGCAAACACGGTATCGGGCAGGTGGACGTGGTCGAAAACCGGTTGGTCGGCATGAAATCCCGCGGCGTATATGAGACACCGGGCGGGACAATTCTCGTTACGGCGCATAGTGCGCTGGAGAGCCTGACGCTCGACCGCGAGACCATGCACTACAAACAGCAGCTTGCCCTGAAATATGCCGAGCTGGTTTATTACGGTCTGTGGTTCACCCAGTTGCGTGAAGCTCTGGATGCGTTTGTCGATGTAACACAGCGCAACGTCACCGGCGAAGTCAAATTGAAATTATACAAAGGCCGCTGCACTTTTGCCGGTGCAAAGAGTCCTAAAAGTTTATACCGGACGGACCTGGCCAGTTTCGTGATGGGCGCCGAATACGACCCGACGGATGCAACTGGATTTATACGTCTGTTCGGACTGCCCGCGAAAGTGGCCGCTGTTGTTAACAAGGAAAAAGGAAAGAGCAAAAAACCTAAATAGAATCGTACTGCATTGGCACAGGAGGCTTTGTGGCGGTACCGGACTGGATTTCATTTACTTTCATTTTTGCATTCGGCTGTTGTATAGGCAGTTTTCTGAACGTCGTTATCTATCGCATGCCCCGCGATAAATCGATAGTAAGTCCACCTTCGGCCTGCCCGGCCTGTGGCGAGCATATTCGTTTTTACGATAATATACCTTTGGTTTCCTGGCTGCTTTTGGGACGAAAGTGCCGTTTTTGCAAAGCCTCGATATCAGCTCGATATTTTGTAATAGAACTTCTGACGGCCCTGATTTTCCTCGGCCTATTCATTTTGTATTTTAACACAAATCTGAGAGCTTCTATGCCGACATTTGCCCACGGGGGCTGGTTTGTTTATCTTCTTCATATCATCTTATTGGCGGCATTCATCGCCGCTTCGGCAATCGATTTGGAATTATGGATTATTCCGCTATCGATCTGCTGGTTTGTCACCGTAGCCGGTTTGGTCGGTTCTGCGGTCGGTGTATTGTTTATTAACATCGATTCGATTCGTGTATATTGGATCTTACCGAGTGCCACGCCGGATACGGGCGCGCTGGCCGTGGGAGCGGCGGCGGGCACGGCGTTATCTATGATTTTGCTGGTTACCGGTCTGGTGAAAAGAAGCTACGAACCGCAGGAAACTCGGCATGGGGGCCAAATTGATCAAGCAGACAACGAAAGGAAAAACGATTTATCCGAAAAACCAGAAATTAATCAGGATGATAATTTCAACCATCGTCTGGAGGCATTTAGGGAAATAATTTTTCTGCTGCCGATAATTATCTTTTCGATTGCAGCTCTCTGGTTAAGCAGGAATGTCGAACCGATAAACAAATGGTGGCTGATTTTTTCCCAAAGACCGGTTATTGCGGGATTTCTCGGCAGTTTGTGGGGTTATTTTATCGGATGCGGGATTGTCTGGGGCATCCGCATCTTCGGCACTCTGGCTTTCGGGAAAGAGGCGATGGGACTCGGTGATGTGCACTTAATGGGCGCCGCCGGAGCGGTAATCGGACCGCTTATGGTGGTCGTAGCTTTCTTTATAGCGCCGTTTTTCGGTCTGGCATGGGCCGGTTTTAATATGTTTTTTAAAAAAATTCGACAAATTCCCTACGGTCCTTTCTTGTCTTTGGGTATATTTGTTGTTATGATTCTGCATGATTGGATTCGCGAACATCTGTTCATGTTTTATTATTAGAACGAAAAACTTGAACTTAGGTATTTAAGGAGAAATCATATGCGAGTTGCCAGCAAAAAAACGGCTGTTTTGTTGATTCATTTTGCATTGTTAACTCTTTTACCCGGCTGCACCAACTGGGAGAAAAAATTCGAAGCCCTGAGCATAGAACACGAGAATCTTAAAGGGCAGCTCGAATTTGAGCGGGGGGAAAAGCGTCAGCTCGCCGATCGAATTTCAGATGACCAGAAAACGATTAATGATTTGCAAAGACAGATCGAGCAAAAGCGTAAATCGCCCGCCGAAGCTTCAGGTTTCGGAGAAGGCTACGATGTTGCCTTTAACGCGGCGGCAGGGACAATTACGGTAACACTTCCGGATGCAATTTTGTTCGATTCGGGAAAAGCCGAGCTTAAAAAGGATGCCAGTGCCAAACTCGACCATATCCATACCGTAATACGGGGAAAATATGCAGGTAAACAAATCGACGTTGTAGGTCACACGGATACCGATCCGATTAAAAAATCCAATTGGAAGGACAACTGGGAGCTTTCCGCCCAACGTGCCCTGGCTGTTACAAGATACCTAATCTCGCGTGGTTTCGACGATAAGATAATTCGGGCAGTCGGTTGTGGTCAAAGCCGGCCGGTTGTTTCCAATGCAACCGTAAGCGGTAAGGCAAAAAACCGTAGGGTCGAGATCGTAGTGCACATACGATGATATATATAACAGAGCAAAGAATATGTCTCTGAACAGACCCTGACTCAAATCAATGCGGGTATATTGATTATTTTACAAATGAATCGCTGCTGATTTTGCCGTCTTTGCCGATACAAACGGTAACAGCGCCATCTTCGGAAGTGCGATATAATCGTGCCTGTCTTGTTCTGTTATCTTTACCGTTTATAACGTTGTATTGATCCCGGCCGCAGCAACAAACCAGGATATCGGCGTTGAGGCTTTCGAGAAATTCCGGTAGTAACGTATTGACCGAGCCGTGGTGAGGGACGGAAACGACATCGGCTTTTAGTTCGGGATACAGATGCATCAGCTCGTTTTGGGCAAACTGTTCGATATCCGAACATAAAAGTATTTTTATACCGGCATATTCAATCAACGTCACGAGCGATTTGTTGTTGTCACTTAATTGCTCATCATATTGTATTTTTTCAAAGGGCCAGAGTATTTTTATATCCGCGTTGCTGCTACAATTCAGACCGTCATCCAAACGCTCTATCTCAAATCCAGTTTTGCTTAGGCAGTCTCTGAGAAATTCCGCTGTGCCCCACTGGTCAGTTTTGTCAAAAAAGTCGTCATTGGCGTAAACTCGACCAACCCTGCAATTTTCGACAATCTCGGGTATTCCGTTTATATGGTCTATATCATTATGGCTTATGACAACAGCACTAATTTCGTTCGTTCCGTTATAATCCATGAACGGCAAAATAATTCGTCTGCCTATATCGGATTTATAAAGCGAGCCTGCATCGAACAACATATTATCCCGGCCCGGAAGCTGTACAAATATCGCCTGCCCGTGACCGACGTTAAGAAATGTAATAGTCAGATTGTCCCGATAGGTCCTCTGCCATTTTGTAAGACCGAGGGATATAATCACTACCGACAGTGCTGTTATGCAAATTACTTTTTTTATCAGGGGACGTCGAAAATACGCGAAGCCTGCAAAAAGGATTAAGCAGTAATATAAAATTATAAGGGTAGGGGGTACCCGGCCGATTAGTATCTGTGAAATATTCAAATCAGCAATATGTCTTACAATCCCTATAAGCAAATCCGATAAGTATGCAGCAACAAAACCAATGATAATGCTCAGTGTCGGCAGGATAAAAAACAAAATCATCTTAAAGAATCCGAATATCAAGATTAGACTCACTAAAGGAAAAACTAATATCGTCCAAATACATGTCAACGGATTAATTGTGTAGAAATGATACAACAAGATACCCGCACCGCCCAGCCAGGCCGCAAGACCAACGGAAAACAACAATATTACCTTATCTGCAAATTTCCTCATCAGGCGTTTGCTCGAAGTGATTCGCTGTGTTTTGCTTGCAGGCAACCGCCCGAAGATTTTGTCACGCAAAAAGCTGGAATTATTTCCCGTAAAGACCAAAATCCCCAATACCGATGCGAACGACAATTGCCAGCCCGGCTCGAACAACTGCATCGGTCTTATCAGCAGGAGTATTATCGCCGCCAGGGATAATGTATTAATGGGATTGGGGTGACGACGAAACAAGATCGACAGGAAGAAAACCAAACAAATAATAGCCGCTCTCAACGTCGGTGCTCTGGCAGGAACGATCATCAAAAAGATGAATATTGCAATTATACAGATAATCGCCCGTGCGGGTTTCATCAGGCCAGCGGTTTTACATAACCACCATATAATTCCAATTAAAATGCCAAAATGCATTCCGGACAGACTGATAAAGTGAAGCAGGCCCGTTTCACGAAAGGCCCTGTACGTGTCACTGTCGATATCGCCCCTGTAACCTAAAAGCAGCGCCTGCAACATGGCCCGGCCGTTCTCTTCCCCGGGCAAATCACCCAGCAACGCTCTTTCCGCGGTTTGTCTGATGCGTGCTTTTAGCCTTGTGAAAAAAGCGGCAGGGGACGGTGAGAGCAGTTCGATACCTTCCCGTATTTTTACAGATGCCCCGATGAAAACATTCCTGCTTGCCATGTAGCCCGCCGTATCGAACTGTCCGGGATTGGTCGACGGTTTGAATCTATCCAGCCAGCAGTAAACCTGTATAAAATCACCGGCTTTCAGGTCGAGGACCGGCTCACTAACCAGAACGCGCACCATGCCGGTCACCTGTGACCATCCATTAATGGTTTCCACCTCGGTAATCTTAAGGTAAAAACTACAGGTCGGGTCCGTCGGCATAAAACGCGCAAATTTCCAATCAGAATATGTAGTAATACGAGGCTCGGTGACAATCAACCCACGGATTGTAGCCAGTTTCGGCTGGTCGGCAGTTAATTTTCGGATATCATTGGATTCAGGCCGATAGAAATCCGCCAGTCGAACAGCACCGAGGCATATAAAACAGGCAAACGCTGTATAAGCCAGGATGTATTGGCAATAATTTGAAAAGCGCCGAAGAACAAAAAAACAAACAGATGCCGCCGTAAGCAGTGCAAGTAAAATCAGCCAGAACGGAATCGGTAAAGCCAATCCCTCCTGCAACAATGTTCCGCCGATAAGGCCTGCTGCGACAAACAGCAGGGGGCATGTACCGATGATTTGTTTATGGAAATTTCTCCCGGCCAACTGTTTGTCGATTTGAGCCAACTTTTGCCGGATATCGTCCATCGCAAATCAGCCTACACATACATAAGAAAAGTCTCAAGATTTATTTTTTCATAATATCGATGGCCCCCAATGTTTCGTACGGTATAAATTAACACACATTAATTATAGATTGTGTCTCAACTTTTGCCGAACAAATGCACAATTTGTCACTTCATCAATTGACCTTCCAATATTTCAGCCAGGTCCTCATCGACATTTCTAATCGGCCTTATACTATAATTTTCCACAAGCATATTCAGAACATTCGGGCTGATAAAGGCCGGCAAACTCGGTCCGAGCCTGATATTTTGTATCCCTAAATGCAGGAGTGTCAGCAGGATTGCCACAGCCTTTTGCTCGTACCACGATACGATAAGCGAAAGCGGCAGATCATTTACACCACAATCAAACGCCTCGGCAAGTGCTGTCGCAATCTTAATGGTCGAATAGCAGTCGTTACATTGCCCTGTATCGATCAGGCGGGGGATACCGTCGATATCTCCATAGTCACGTGCATTCAATCGATATTTACCGCAGGCCGCCGTCAATATCACGCAATCATCCGGCACCTTTTCCGCGAATTCCGCAAAGTAATTCCGTCCCGGCTTGGCGCCGTCGCAGCCGCCGATGAAGAAGAAATGTCGTATCTTTCCTGCTTTGACCGCCTTGACAATTTTGTCCGCCAGGCCAAGCACCGCCGTATAATGGAATCCCGTACTCAGGGTTCCCTTTGAGTCGTCGGCAAGCGGAGGCAGTGACAACGCCTTATCAATCACCTCGGTGAAATCCCTGCCCTTGATATGTTTGACTCCGGGGGCGCCTGCTATCCCGCATGTGAAGATTCTTTTTTTGTAGGATTCCTTCGGAATCATAATGCAGTTCGTCGTGACCAGAATCGCACCGCTGAACTGGTCGAATTCTTTTCTCTGGTTCTGCCAGGCCGTGCCGTAATTACCGACAAGGTGCTTGAACTTCCTGAGCTCCGGGTAGCCGTGAGCAGGCAGCATTTCGCCGTGAGTATAAACGTTGATTCCTTTACCTTCGGTTTGCTTCAATAATTCGTAAAGATCGAGCAGGTCATGGCCGGTGACAACAATTCCCGGCCCGGCCTTGGTGCCGCTCGGAACCGTAGCCGGAGTGGGATTACCGAACCTCGACGTATGGGCATTATTAAGCATTTCCATAACACGAAGGTTCATCTGACCTGCTTTAAGCACCAACTCAAGATGGCGATCCATGTCAAAGTCCACATTCGTCAGTGTGGCAAACATCGCCTCGTGCATAAACGCATCGACTTGCTCGTCTTTTTGTCCAAGCTCCCGTGCATGATACGCATAGGCGGCGATGCCTTTTAGCCCGAATATAAGCGTATCCTGCAGACTCTGGATATCAGGGTCCTTGCCGCAAACTCCTATTTGCGTGCACCCTTTACCGCCCGTTGTTTGTTCGCATTGATAACAAAACATAATTCGTCCCTTCCTTTCTATATTGATTTCATTCCTTGTTTTTTATCAGTAATTCTCCGGCTATCGAATAGCCGGTTTTAGTCTTAAATCTTTTCTCGACAATCCCCCGGATTTCATCTATACCGAAAACTTCGGTTTCCTCCTGCAGGTTAACAAGATTGTCCGCATCCAGGACAATTCTGAATTCTATCGTATCTATGTTCTTCGCGCTGTGATGGTTCGCCACAATTTTGCATATATGCTCGATAGCATCGGCGGGAAGAGCACATCTTTTCATTATATCTGCGGCAGTCGGCGGTCCTTCTATCTCCTGATATTTCCCGGCCGAGGAGCCGTATTTTCGTTCAGCTTCATGAATACCGATATCATGTAATATCGCGGAGGCCTTGACAACCAGGGCGTCACCGCCTTCGGCGGCCTGAATCTTTTCGGCGAAATCCAAAACAGAAAGGGCATGTTCAATACGTTTTGCATCCCGGCCAAAAACCTTTTTCATCTCGTCTATTAATTTATCACAAACAGAATTCAGGCCTTCCTTTGTCACCGCCGTACATTGCTCGGAATGTTTGCACCAATCGGCACAGCCGATATCGATTTTCGAATTGACGACAAAACAGCCGCAATTGCTGCATTTGAGCTTCGGCTCATCTTTGAAGAACTCAACAGGTTCGCCGCACTGTGTACAGTTGACTTCAAAAATATCTTCGGTCTTCCAAAATCTCTGATCCTGTCCCGGGCATCTGAACATTTGTTAATCCCCAAATGACCTGCCGTTACTCTTTTTATGCACGTATCATTGTCAGTAGCATTTTGAACTTTTCATCCGCTTCGACCGCATGTGGCACATTACCGGGCATTATAATTATCCCACCGGTCGATATATTATTTTGCCGTCCGCCTATTGTCAATCGTGCTTTTCCGTCGAGAATCTGGACGAGAGCATCATAAGGTGTCGTATGCTCACTTAGTTTCTGGCCTTTATCGAAGGCAAACAGCGTGATTGTCCCGGCCTGCTTGTCTAATATTGTCTTACTCACTATCGAATCCGTTGCATATTCAACCAAATCCGTTAAAGTTTGCGAGTTGCCGACACAGGCCTGCAGAACACTCGATTTTGCCTTTGTCTTAGTCATTTCTTGTTCCTCTTATGTTTCCCCGGCCTTGCTTTTTTAGTTCGGCCCGGTACAAGTTCGGCCAAGGTAATATTGCCAAGATACCCGCCGATATATTCCTGAAGTTTGACGAGTTTCGGCCTTACCGCACAATGTTTCTGCTGCGGACAAGTCTCCTTCGACAATATACATCTGTTTAGGCTTATCGGATTCTGGACAGCCTCTATTATTTCAAGCAGGTTTATTTTCGACGGTTCCCTGCTCAAGCCAAATCCGCCTTTCGGGCCCATACAGCTTGTTACCAGTCCTGTATTATTGAGCTTCTGCATCAGCTTGCATGAAAGCTGGTACGGCACATTCTCCTGTTCGGATACCGTCCTGCTCGATACGGGGCCTTCATTGTAATTTCGGGCCAGATTCACCATTGCCCGCAACGCATAATCAGTGTTTCGCCTTACTATATCCATCTTTATTCACTATTCCTTATTCAATTACGTTCTTAAACAAAATCAGCCGTTATCTATATATAAGACTAATATAGTCCTACTTATATCTTATGTCAACAGTTAAAAAAAGTTTTTTTAAAATTTTCCGCTAAAAATTAATTAAATCAAACTGACCGATTCGATTTGTCATACCTGCGGAAGCAGGTATCCAGAAGAGGTTACAATGATCTGGATTCCCGCCCATTCGGCTAGCGCTCAGGGCAAGCTTTGCGCGGGAATGACACAATGGGTTATGTTATTAAAAAGTAATTGGTTATAACAATCATACTCTAAAGAACGGTCAGTTTGAGTAATTAACTATTCAGACTATCCGGGACAGTCTCGATGAATGCCTTTATTTTATCCCGTGCTTTTCGAAATTCGGCCATAATACGCTCTTCTGAGCCGGTTGCGAAATAAGGGTCTTCGAATGGCTTGTGTATTACTTTAATCTTTCCATGAAATACGGGACAGTTTTTGGCTGCGTTATCGCATAATGTTACAACGTAGTCGAAATCAACATTACAGAGTTCGTCGAGATGTTTGGAAGTATGCGTTGAAATATCGACACCCGCTTCGGCCATTACTTTTATCGCCCTTGAACTGACGCCGATGGGATGAATACCCGCCGAATATGCATCGATGACGT
This sequence comes from uncultured Pirellulales bacterium, assembly GCA_964570855.1. GTDB lineage: Bacteria > Planctomycetota > Phycisphaerae > Sedimentisphaerales > Anaerobacaceae > JAFGPS01. Next base: position 34,894 of record CAZMZR010000022.1, on the reverse strand, counting down.
CTCCCTTTAAATGTCGCGCCCACCCCTCGGCCATCTGGCTCCTGCACGCATTACCGGTACAAATAAACAACACTTTAATTTTTTCCTCAGGTTCCGACATAACCACTCCAAAGTCATATATCTATATCATCGTTGTAAACAAAACGAGGAAAGCTCACAAAGCTCACAATCTATCCTGTATTTCCCCGTGCAGTTCTCAACAATTCCGACCCGGCTCAAAGCAAAATCATACTTCACGGGATCCGTTGGTTCTATCCGGGCAAATTTCTCCGTAATTGTTATCGCTGTTTTCAAAGACACTGCTTTATTATTATGGAATCCCAGGATTTTGCACAATCTGCCCATGTGCACATCAACAGGAACCACAAGCTTGGCTTTATCGACGGATTTCCATAATCCGGTATCAACTTGATCATCCCGTACCATCCATCGTAAAAAAAGATTCAGTCTTTTGCAGGCACTACCTCCTGCAGGCGAGACCAGCAAATATTTTAAGCCACGATTTGTATCGCCGGGATGTTCCAAAGCGTGCATGTTCAACAGCGAATCAGAAAAATTTATTAAGGCGGGAATAATATTCTCGTCGGTTTCATTGTAACCCAGCAGGAAATAATTTTCTATGCTGCCGTATTTTCTGAAAACCTTCTTAAGTAACATCAGCATATCTGAAATATCGTCACCGGTAGTGAAACGATGCTTGAATCCGTGCAGCTTTCTTCGATGCACCTGACCAAAATCCCTTACAAATTCAAAGGGGCTTTTCCCCATAAGTCCGAGAAGTTTTGTAAGACTGTTCTGGATTTGCTCTACCCGTCCATAGGCGAGCACCGCCGAAAGCAGGCCGGCGATTTCCATGTCTGCACGATTGGAGTACTTATAAACAAACTGTAAAGGGTCCGGCTTTATTAGATTGCGATGATTATATTTTCTATAAAGCTTTTGCAGAACGCTTGTTATCGCCGATTTTTTGCTGTCATACTTTGTTATCATTGCTTCAGACGTTTCCGGCGTTGATGCTTAGGAAAATATTCTTAATCTGTTCCAGAGTTAACGATTGTACCACAGCGTATTTAATCCTGCCTTTGGAATCGACAAAAAAGGAAGTCGGTATATATTGCACATCGATAAACGGGCTCGGCAAAACAGTGTTTCCCATGATTGTGACAGTATAGTTTATCTTTTTTTGTTTTGCAAAATTTTTCAAAAGTTCCGGTTCTTCGTTCGATATGGCAATGATGGCCAGATCTTCTTCGCTTTGTTGTTTTCTAAGTTCAATCAGATGAGGAATTTCCCTCTGACAGGGTGGACACCATGTCGCCCAGAAAACTACCAATACGTTTTTCCCGATGTAGTCACTCAAGCTGTGTTGTTTACCTTCGATATCAGTCACAGTAAAATCCGGAGCCGATTTACCGAACCATTGTGAAAAGGGATTGTTTTGCGATACGACAATCTTACCGGAATCATCCACATGTTCGGTGGCGGCTTGATTATTGCGTAAAGTTATTACAACCGCTCCGGCTACGAGCACAACTCCAATAAAGACTATTGGAATCCATGTTTTATTATTTGTCTTTGTTTGTTCAGCCATTGTTATTACCTCCGTAAACAGAATCTACTAAGCATGTTTACTATTAACACTAATTTCCTTTAGCCAGCAATATAAAACCGGCACAACTAACATTGTCAGAATTTCAATCGTCATTCCTCCGAATGAAGGTATAGCCATCGGCACCATAATATCCGAGCCCCGCCCGGTCGAGGTCAGGACCGGAATAAGGGCCAGTATTGTCGTTGCAGTGGTCATAAGACAGGGACGAATCCTTCGTTTTCCCGCTTCGATAACCATCCGGCGAACCTGATTTGTATCTGCGGGGACATTCCTCTGGAACGATTGCTTCAAATAAGTACACATAACAACACCATCATCCGAAGCGATTCCGAACAGCGCCAAAAATCCGACCCATATAGCCACACTAAGATTGATAGTATGTACCTGGAACAGATTACGCATATTAATCCCGAAGATGCTAAAATCAAGAAACCAGGGCTGCGCGTAAAACCATATCATCAGGAAACCTCCCGCCCAGGCGACGAAGATTCCTGAATATATCAACATACTCGTTGTCACCGAATGAAACTGAAGGTACAAAATGATAAATATAATGAAAAGAACCAGAGGTATGACCACCAAAAGTGTTTTTTGGGCACGAACCTGATTTTCGTAACTGCCGGCAAAAGTATAACTTACTCCGGCGGGAATGATAAACTCGCCGCTGCTGATTTTTGATTCAAGATACCGCTGACAATTTTCGACAACATCAACCTCTGCGAAACCGTCCTTCTTATCGAAAAGCACATAACCGACAAGAAACGTATTTTCGCTTTTTATTGCCTGAGGGCCGCGAACATAACGTATCTCGGCCAATTGTATCAGCGGTATCTGCGAGCCGTCCGTCGCAGGAACCAGAATTTTTTCCAAAGATTCAATCTCGTTCCTGAGCTCCCGCATATATCTGATTCGAACAGGATACCTCTGGCGTCCCTCGACCGTCGTTGTGATACGCCTGCCGCCTATGGCAACCTCGATAACCTCCTGGACCTGTACAATACTGATTCCGTATCGGGCGATGGCCTCGCGGTTGATATCAATTTCCAGGTATGGTTTTCCCACGATTCGGTCGGCTATTACAGCAGAAGCCTCCACGCTCGGAACTTCTTTGAGAAGCCGTTCTATCTCCAGTCCGACTCTCTCAATTGTATCCAGGTCAGGGCCCCTGACCTTAACACCCATAGGAGCACGCATACCGCTTTGCAGCATGACAATCCGGGCGGCGATAGGTTGCAGCTTCGGTGCGCTGGTTGTCCCGGGAATCTGTGCGGCCTTTACTATTTCATTCCAGATATCATCCGGGCTTTTAATATATTCCCGCCATTGTCTGATTCGATTTCCATTTTCGTCGGTAATGTACTGGGGTTTGTAGTTAATGATTGTTTCAATCATAGATATCGGTGCAGGATCGAGAGGGCTATCGACCCGGCCGATTTTACCGACAACCGATTCTATCTCCGGAATTGACCCAAGCGCGACATCCTGTTTCTGCAGTACATCAAGGCATTCACCGATTGAAGCATGTGGCATAGTTGTCGGCATATATAAAAACGATCCCTCATCCAGGGGCGGCATGAATTCCTTGCCGAGTCCCGGAAAAGTTCTAACCCCGGCGGCCCAATAATTATTCGTTTGTAATGAATCCGGGACAAATGAGAATACTCTTGCGAAACCCAGCCAAATCATACCGCCGAGAATTAAAATCATTGTGGGTATGGATAAGAACAGCATCTTATGAGCCAGGCACCATCCTAAAATTCGCGGATAGAGTTTCTGGAAAATCCTGAAAAATAATAAAAGCCCGCCTATAAGCAGCACAACGAAAATCAGATTGCGAATAAGCCCTTTTGTTACGCCCAACGGCAGCCAATGGTCGGTAAGTATGATCGCAACTATAATAACTGCTATTACATTGGCAAATAACGGAAACGTACTCTTTACTTTTTGCGGGACATGATTTCTAAATAAATGGTAAAGGCCAATAATTCCAATCAGGACCCCCACCCATAGACGAAGCCGCAATGCTGCTGCCACAGCAATAATGATTAAGCCTGCTCCTAAAAGATATCTTGTAACATTCTTAATGCCGGCTTTTCTGGTAAAGAGAATATGTGCCGCCGGCGGAATTATCGTCAAAGCTACTATCACCGAGGCTATCAAAGCAAATGTCTTTGTATATGCCAGCGGCTTAAAAAGTTTTCCTTCGGCCCCGGTCATTGTGAAAACCGGCAGGAAACTAACTACCGTGGTTGAAACCGCCGTTAATACCGCACCGCCTACCTCGCTGGCCGCTTTGAAAACAACTTCCTTAGTGTCATCGCTGGGGCCCGCCTGTTCGAGGTGCCTCAAAATATTCTCACAGATAATTATGCCCATATCCACCATAGTGCCGATAGCGATTGCAATACCGGAAAGCGCTACGATATTGGCATCCACGCCGAACAGCTTCATTGCGATAAAGCACATCAGTATAGCCAAAGGCAGCAGGGCACTAATCAGTACCGAGCTTCTAAGATGCATCACCAGCACAATCACTACGATAATCGTGACAAGAACTTCCTCGATAAGAGCAGTATTTAACGTACCAAGGGTCTCGTATATCAGTCCCGTGCGGTCGTAAAACGGGACAATTTTTACACGGGAAACTGTGCCGTCGGGCAGCGTCTTTTGGGGCAGACCAGGCGATATCTCCTCGATTTTCTTTTTGACGTTCTTAATGGCATCGAGGGGATTATAGCCGTACCGAACTACCACAACTCCTCCGACCGCCTCGGCGCCGCCTTTGTCCAGAGCACCTCGCCGCAGGGCGGGGCCGTATGTCACTTTTGCGATGTCTTTTATATAGATGGGGACATTGTCGTTTACTTTAACGACAGTTTTTTCGATATCGGATAAATCCTTGATGAAACCCAAACCGCGGATTACATATTCGACTTTGTTTATCTCTATAGTTCTCGCGCCGACATCGACATTGGAAGCCCTGACGGCCATAAATACCTCATCCAGCCCGACGTCGTAGGCACGCATCGCATCCGGGTCAACGTCTATCTGGTATTCTTTGACAAAGCCCCCCACAGAAGCCACTTCACTGACACCTTCGGCGCTTAATAATGCGTAACGAACATGCCAGTCCTGGATTGTTCGAAGCTCATCGAGGTCCCAGCCTCCTGCGGGATTACCATCTTCATCGTACCCCTCAAGCGTGTACCAGAAAACTTGACCAAGCGCGGTTGAATCCGGTCCAAGCATCGGCTGGACTCCCTCCGGGAGTGTGCCGGATGGGAGGGAATTGAGCTTTTCAAGGACCCGGCTTCGTGACCAGTAAAAATCGACATCCTCTTTGAATATTATGTAAATGCTGGAGAAACCGAAAAACGAGTAACTGCGAACCGTTTTCACGCCGGGAACACCAAGCAGCGAGACAGTCAGCGGATATGTTATCTGGTCCTCCACATCCTGCGGAGAGCGGCCCATCCATTCGGTGAATACGATTTGCTGGTTCTCGCCGATGTCTGGAATGGCATCAACCGGTACGGGATCCCGCGGCATACCCCACAAATCCCAGTCGAACGGGGCGACCCTGAGGCCCCAGCCCACGAACAATACTACCAACAGTCCCACGACCAGCTTGTTGTCGAGGCAGAATCGTATGACTCTATCTATCAGTGACTGTTTTGTATTAACCGGTTCGTCCATGTTTGTTTCCAGAAAACCGAGCAGGGTAATCTCATTTGGCTTCGAATGTATATACCTTAACCGATATCACCGGGTCTCAGGGCAACCAATTAAACATGCACATGATGCAATAAACTATTTCTTAAACTGCGGCAATTTGGCGATGTACATTTCAGGATTTTCCTTGAATTTCGTTTCGCAGGCTTTGCAACAGAAATAGACCTTCTTACCTTCGTACTCTATAAAGATATTCTTATCGATTGGTTCGCCCATTATAGGGCACTTTGTCTGTTCTGTTGCAGAAGCAACCTGCGTTGCCGCCTCATCCGCGACAGTTTCCTTTTTTGCCATTTCCTGTTTCATTGCGGTGGCCTCCGGCTCGGTCGTGGTCGGCTCGGATTTTTTGCAGCCATTGAGCATAACTAATGCTACGAACAACAATCCAGCGGTAAAAATAATCGAAACTAATTTTTTGCTGTTAAGTTCCATCTTCTTTTCCTTCCAAAATTTAGAAAATCTGTAACTACTGACTATTCCCTTTAATTTTCCTCGTTTGCATCTTCTGTATGCATATCCTCCGGTGACAATTTTTTGTCCCCGGTATTCATCATGCTCGGTTTGGCCCGAAGCTGCATTTCCGAGTCAATCTTGAAATTCCCATTGGTAACGACTATTTCGCCTTCATCCAGCCCTGATTCGACAATATAGTAGTCACCCGCTCGAGGGCCGAGTACTATTTCACGTCCCAGGTAGGTTGGTTTCTCGATATCGGCTATCTGTATATATACAACAGCGCGTTTACCGGTAATCAATACAGCCGATGCCGGTATGACCAAAGGAGCCCGGGCGGCAGCTTTTACATACCCCAGCGACTCGGCTGTAACCAAATCCATTCCGCATATATCACAAGTGCCGGAAGTATCCTTTACTATATCCAGGTGCATCGGGCATATCCATTTGCCCGCCATTTGTTCGTCCATAACCTTGCCGCCCTCCGCAATTTTCGAGTTTACCACCGCTCGTACAAACATTTCCGGCTTGAGACTTCCATCTGGATTCTCGACGTTGACCCGAAGTTTTACAGTCCGCGTCTTTGCATTAAGCACAGGATCTATAAAACTGATTCGGCCTTTGAATACCTCGCCGGGATAAGCCTCCGTAGTAAACTCTACCTCCTGACCGTATCTGATCCACATCATATCCGACTCGTATGCATCCAGCCTGACCCAAAGTTGTGATAAATCGGCGATGGTATATATTTTGGTTCCAGTCTTTACATACATCCCTTCGGCGGCGTTTTTTTCCATCACTACTCCGCCGATCGGTGCGTAAATTGTAAGATGATCGACAGGTTTACCCGTCTTTTCGATTTGTGCAATTTGCTCCTGTTTCAAACCGAGCAGTCGTAACTTTTCTCTTGTAGCTTCGAGAGTTGCAGTAATCGATTTGCCGATAAGCTCCGAGCCATCGGATTTGATGTTCTCTGCCGCTTTAACAGCCTGTAATAATTCAGCCTGTGCACTGAGCAGCTCCGGGCTGTAAATATAAACCATGTGGTCGTCTTTGCTTACCCTGATGCCTGTGTAGTCAACATAAAGTCTGTCAATCCTTCCGGCGACCCAGGATGTAATGTACTTGATCCTGGTTTCGTCATAGTCGATTTTTCCGACCATCCGAATCTGCGCAGTTACAAATTTGCGCTCAATTGGAGTTGTTTCAATCTGCATTAGCTTTATAGCTGCTTGCGAAAATTCTATTTGCAATTCTCCGATATCGGTTTCCGAGATGGGAATTAAATCCATAAAGCAAATAGGACATTTGCCGGGTTTTGGCTGGCGAATCTGTGGGTGCATCGAACACGTCCAGATGGTTGACTGTTCGCCCATCTCCGGATGGTTGTGGCTCACAATATTTTCTGTAGACGGTTCGGAACTTCTCAGCATCGAGCCAAGAACGAAAGCCGCAATCAGAAGCACGGCAAAAAGGCCGAATTTAGCAACTTTCAAAATCAACTGTATTTTCTTTCCTGCCATATTATTCACCATCAACTTTGGTATTCCTACTAATTTTATAGGATATATGTTCTACGAAAAACCGCTTTAATCGAACGTTTTTCAGGTTTTTTTCACATATTTATGCTTTGAAACCTAAATATTGATGAATTAATCAATATTAATCGGTAGTCTTCCGGCCCAATTGCTCTCCGACGAGCATCTCTAAACGGGCCAGCTTTTGCAGGTTTGTTGTGACCGCACGTTCGTAAGAAAGCTCAAATTCAAGCAAAGTCCTCTGTGCATCTATCAGGCTCAGGAAATCCACCGTACCGCTCTGATATGCCACCTCGGAGGCTTCGAGCATTTCCTTAGCCATGGGAATCAATATTCCCCCATATAATCCGGCTTTTCTGGTGGAATCTTCGAATTCGTATAGAACCTTCGCAAGTTGTGCAAGAAGGTCGTTCCGGCTCTGCACTTTTCCTGCTGTGTGGCTTCTCATTTGAGCTTTAGCTTGAAGCAGGGCGGCTTTGTAGCTGTCCGTCCAGAAAGGCAGATTGATTGAAAACATTGCTATAATCGGGTCTTTACCGCTGTCTCTTACACCCGCCGAGACGGCCTCATCGGTCTGTATCCAGTCCACGCCGACACTAATATCCGGATAAAACTTTTTCTTTGCCAATTCTATTTTGGCTTTTGCCGCGGCCAATTCGAAATCCAATGCCTTCAATTGCGGATTGCCGGCAATCGTCTTATCCACTAACACCTGGTGCTCTAATGTCACCGGGACAAATTGCCGCTTTGCAGGCCACGGTAACAACGAATCGTTTCTGCAATTGAGCACGGAATTTAATCCGGTGACAACAGGCGTTCGCATTTCTTCCAGGCTCTTTAATTTATCTTCAAACGTAGCCAATTCTATTTGTGCACGAATAATATCAGGGTGACTGCCTGTCGCGGCAGTGTATCTTGTCCTTGCAACTTCTTCGAAATGCTTCAACAGTTCAAGATTTTGTTTTGCTAACTCGACGGCCTGTCCGAGATAGGCGTATTCGTAGAACAAATCTTTCACATTAAAAAAAAGTTCGAGTTTGGCCGCTTCATATCTCATGTGTGCGGCTTTCGCAGCAGCAGATGCTACATCGGTCCGGGCTTCAATCTTTCCAAACCAGGGAAACGTTTGCGTCAGACTGAACCTCTGTCTCTGAGGCCCGGTCCTGGTTTCGATTTCTTTTATGAAATAACCGTAGGTGAATTTCGGATCGGGCAGAGCGCCGGACTGGGGGACCTGCTCTAAGGCCGCTTTCCACTGCTCGAAAGCAGCTTCAAGCCCGGCATTATTCAAGGCTGCGAACGCAAGGTAATCATCAAGCTCGACTAAATTGTTGGCATCGACCGGCTGCTGGGATGCCGCCGGAATGTTGACCAATAAAACCAAGAGAAATATTTTAAAGAGGATCGACGGTTTGTATCTCATTTATGTCCCCCTTTGATAAAAGTCATGATTGATATGGTTCTTCCATGATAACTAATTTCATCCCGAAATTATCGTGCCTCCTGCAACGATATTGTCATCGCTGTTATACAACACCAGCTTCTGACCGGGACACGGCGCGAACTGAGGTTCGTCAAATTCAACCGTCATATCGGTTTGGCTCAAGTCAATAAGACTGCATCGCTGTGGTGTGCCGTAAGAACGAATTTTACCGAAAAAATTCCCTCCGACAACAAATTCTTCGGGTATGAGGATATTAATCTGGCCCGCTTTAACCCGGTTAGTGCTGACATCCTCCCGGGTACCAAGGGCGATAGTGTTCATTTTAGGGTCTATTTTAGCCACATAAAGCGGTTTTCCACCGGCAAAACCGATACCCTGTCTTTGACCGAGGGTATAATTTGCTATCCCTTTGTGCCTGGCTATTTTATTGCCCTGCATATCGGTAATATCGCCGGCGGTGTCGGTTTCGGAAAGATTCAGGGCCGCTCTATAGTCTCCCTGACCTGCGAAACATAGTTCCATACTCTCGGCTCTGTTTGCAGTTCTCAGGTTCAATTGCGCTGCAATCGAACGAACCTTGTCTTTACTCGAAGCTCCAAGAGGCAGGATTAACCTGGAAAGTTTCTCCAAAGCAATGCCATGTAGAAAATAACTCTGGTCTTTTGTTTTATCCTCCGCCATTCCAAGATACCATCGCTTGTCCTTTTGAGATACTCTCGCATAGTGTCCCGTCGCAAGTGAGTTTATTCCAAATTTCTTTTCCAGGAAATCCCATACGATAGAGAACTTTAATAGTGCATTGCAATCCACACAGGGATTCGGCGTTTCGCCCTTTGCGTACGATTGATGAAATCTTTCGATTATGAGCTTCTCGAAAGGTTCGGTGACATCAACTAAATAATGCGGTATATCGAGTTCTTTGCAAACGAACGTGACATCCGCGCCGCCGCATCCTTCTTTGTCTGTGTCCGGGAAAACGGGAACTTTCATCGTAACGCCGAGAACTTCCCAACCCTGTTCTTTGAGAGTGTAAGCGGTGACGCTGCTGTCCACACCGCCGCTCATTAATACCACAATCCACTTAGAGCTGTCTTTCACCGGTTTCCAAGGTCGAGTGGTCGGCTCGGATAACCTGATGTCCCATTTTTTTTGTGTCATCAAAAATTACTCGAAAAGGATTGTACTGATGTAACGCTCGGCTGTATCACACAAAACGGCGACAATTAGTTTGTCCGCGTTTTCTTTACGCCCGGCCACTTTGACTGCGGCGGCCGCCGCGGCACCGGCGGATATGCCCGTGAAGATGCCTTCTTCCTTTGCCAGGCGTTTTGCCATATCGAAGGCTTCGGCGTTTGTAATCTGCACGATTTCATCTATTACTTCCACGTTCAGCACATCAGGGACAAAACCGGCCCCGATACCCTGAATCATGTGCGAACCGGGTTTGCCGCCGGAAAGGATGGGCGAGTCCGCCGGCTCGACCGCTATAATTCGAACGGAGGATTTTCGAGATTTAAGGACCTCACCCACACCGGTTATTGTTCCGCCCGTACCTACCCCGGCGACAAAGATATCCACCTGCCCGTCCGTATCGTTCCAAATCTCTTCGGCGGTTGTTTGGCGATGAATCTGCGGATTCGCCGGGTTCTGAAATTGTTGCAGCATAAAAGCACCGTCGGTTTCTTTAACAATCTCGTCGGCTTTATTTACCGCACCGGCCATACCCTCTGCTGCGGGTGTGAGTACGAGTTTGGCGCCGAATAGCTCCAGGATTTTTCTTCTTTCGATGCTCATTGACTCCGGCATAGTAAGGATCAGCTTGTATCCTCTTGCGGCCGAGACCCATGCAAGGGCTATTCCGGTATTGCCGCTGGTCGGTTCGACAAGCGTCATTCCGGGTTTGATTTTACCTTCACGCTCGGCAGTTAATATCATACTGACACCGATGCGGTCCTTGACATTGCTGGCCGGATTGAAAAATTCCAACTTACCGGCGATTTTAGCCTTACAATCTTTAGCTACCCTGTTTAGCCAGACCAGCGGCGTATTACCGATCAATTCCGTCATATCTTTTGCTATACGCATCTTCGAAATCCTCCATAAGTATTCGATTGGATAGATTATCTTTCTTGTTTATTGCTCTTTCATGCAAATGTTCATGTATATATTTTTCAAAAAAGTCGCTTTTTTTATTAACAAAGGCTTTTGAGTTCGTATAATATACTACCAATATAATAGGAATACAAGGAAAAATAAATTATGAAGCTTTCAACACGAACAAGATACGGAATACGGGCGGTTTTAGAATTAGCTGAAAACCACGGCAAAAGGCCGATACAGCTTAAAATCATCGCCCGCGATCAGGGAATTTCAGTCAAATATCTTGAACAACTGATGGCTATACTTAAATCTGCAGGTATAGTAAGCAGTGTCAGAGGTTCCAAAGGCGGCTATATTCTCGCAAAACCGCCGGACCAGATAAAACTCAGCGATTGTTTCAACTGCCTCGAGGGGCCTGTAATCACGGTAGAGTGCGTGGAAAATAATGATTATTGTCCGAGAGCATGTGATTGTGTTGCCAGAAGTGTCTGGGCCGAAGTTCAAAAGGCGGTGCTTACAGTTCTGGAATCGATGACGTTGCAAAGTCTTCTTGACAGAGCAAAGCATGACAAAACATTACATTATCACATATAGGAAATAACAATGGAAATAGACATCTTAACCAACGAAAAGATAAAGGAGCTTGTCGGGAAAATTGTTGATACATACAAGGGAGATTCGGGCATAAATTTTATCGATGCATCCAATCTGCCGGCAAGAGAGAAGATACTGGAAGTCCTCGACTTGTTCACTGAGCTGCTTTTTCCGGGTTATACCGGTAAAAGAGCGGTCACCCAAACGAATATCAGCTTTATCGTCGGTGATATCCTCTGTGATATCCAGGCCGAATTGTGCGACCAGATAGAGCGGGCGTATAAATACGCATGCAGAATCAAGGAATGCGAGGATTGCGACTGCCGGACAAAAGCGGAAAACGTGACAACGTATTTACTAACCCGCCTGCCGGAAATAAGGGATATGCTAAAAGGCGATGTCATTGCCGCTTTTGACGGCGACCCTGCAGCGCAGTCTTACGAGGAAATTGTAATAAGCTATCCATGTATAACGGCAATAGCCACGTATCGCATCGCACATGAGTTATATATCAAAGATGTACCGTTAATACCCCGAATCATGAGCGAATGCGCGCACTCCAGGACCGGCATCGACATCCATCCGGGAGCGAGAATAGGCAGAAACTTTTTCATCGACCACGGTACCGGTGTTGTAATAGGTGAAACTACAATCATCGGTGACAACGTCAAAATCTATCAGGGTACGACGCTCGGAGCGATGAGTTTTCCAAAAGATGAAAGAGGAAAGATAATAAAAGGAGCTAAAAGACATCCGACAATCGAAGACAACGTGACAATCTACGCTGAGGCGACAATATTGGGTGATGTAGTAATCGGGAAAAGCGCCATAATCGGAGGCAACGTCTGGGTGAAAGAATCCGTGCCGGCCGGCGTCACCGTCATAACGCCCAATGCGGAACTGGTTTATAAAAAGAATAAAAGCGACGAATAATGCAATTTTCAGGAGAACGCTTTGAATAACGTGCTTGAAAAAATTCAGAACTTAAAGCAGCGGTACGAAGCTGTAATACTCGCGCACAATTATCAGCCGGGAGAAATACAGGATATTGCCGATTTTACCGGCGATTCCCTGGGTTTGAGCATAAAAGCCGCTCAGACGGATGCCAGGGTTATCGTATTCTGCGGAGTTTACTTTATGGCGGAAACTGCGGCGATACTGTCGCCCGAAAAAACAGTTCTTCTGCCGGAAAAACATGCAGGCTGCCCGATGGCGGATATGATTACCGCCGAACAGCTCAGGGACTTAAAACAAAAGCACCCCGGTGCGATTGTAGTTTGTTATGTGAACAGTCCGGCAGAGGTCAAAGCCGAAAGCGACTACTGTTGTACCAGCGCCAACGCGGTTGAGGTTGTTGATTCTTTGCCGGAAGACAAAAAAATTATTTTTGTGCCCGATCAATATCTCGGTAGTTATGTCGCTGAGAAAACTTCGCGTGACCTTGTATTGTGGCCCGGTTATTGCCCGTCACACATGCTGATAACCGAAGACGATATAAAAAACGCCAGGGCAAGCCTTCCCGGTGCGATAGTGATGACACATCCGGAATGTACGAAACCTGTAAGGGATATCTCGGATCAGATATTCAGTACCGGGCAAATGCTCAAATTCGTCCGGCAAAGTGACGCCAAAAGATTTATCGTCGCAACTGAAACAGGAATTATACATTCTCTGAAGAAACAGAAGCCGGATGCTGAATTTATCGCAGCCAGTCAAAAGGCCGTTTGTCCCAATATGAAAAAGATTACGCTTGAAAAAGTACTTTGGGCAATGGAAGATTTTGCTAAAGCAAGCTCCAAATATCAGGTTAAAGTTCCGGACCAGATAAGAAAGAGAGCCAAAAAGGCGATTGACAGGATGGTTGAAACTCTGCCTGCGAACTGATTATGACAGTAGTAGAAAACAATTCGGTGGGTATCGTACAGACACGGACGATGCGCGTTGTAGAGCCGGAGCGGCCGTTAAAGCTGGAATGCGGCAAGACGTTGGCGCCGATAGACGTGGCCTATGAAACGTACGGCCGGCTTAACGATGCCGGTGACAATACCGTTTTAATTTGTCACGCGCTGAGCGGCAACGCCCACGTCGCCGGACAAAACAGCCCCGATGACAGGAAGCCCGGCTGGTGGGACAATATGGTCGGTCCCGGCAAAGCTATAGATACAAACAGGTATTTTGTCATCTGCTCGAACTTCTTAGGCGGTTGCAGCGGAACCACTGGGCCTTGCTCGTTGAACCCGGCGACAGGTCAGCGATACGGCCTGGATTTTCCAATCATAACAATAGCTGATATGGTTAAGGTTCAGAAACTCCTGTTGGACAAACTTGGCATTAAAAGTTTATTAGCAGTAATTGGCGGCTCAATCGGGGGTATGCAAGTCCTCCAATGGACGGTTGCATATCACGATTTTATTAAAGCGGCAATACCGGTCGCTACGACTTCGCATCTCGGCGCCCAATCGATCGCCTTCGATACCGTCGGCAGAAATTCAATTCTGGGAGACTCGAATTATGCCAACGGGCAATATAATGATAAAAAAGGTCCCGACAGGGGCCTGGCAATCGCACGGATGATAGGGCATATAACATACCTGTCCGAAAAAGGGATGCGCGCGAAATTCGGGCGGCAACTGCGGAATGGAGACCGTTATAGTTACGATTTCAACTCGGAGTTCGCCGTTGAGACTTATCTCGATTATCAGGGGCAAAGCTTCGTGGAGAGATTCGATGCGAACAGCTATCTCTACATAACCAAAGCGGCCGATTACTTCGACCTGGCGCAGGGCTATCGTTCTTTAAATGAGGCCCTTGCGAATACGACATGCAGATTCCTGGTCATGAGTTTTACAAGCGACTGGCTTTTTACACCCGAACAATCCATTGCGATTGTCAATGCTCTGACAGCTAATCGCAAAGACGTCAGTTTCTGTAATATCGAATCACCGTACGGTCACGATGCTTTTCTACTGGAACCTGAAACGCTCGGCTCGTTTATCTCCGGTTTTCTGGATGCTACATATCAATCCGAACCCGGAAGAGAGAACAGAAGTATAAAAGCAAAGGAACACGAACGGAAAGTTCATATGGAACAGGCCCATCGCGTTCGGGTCGATTATGAAGTGATCGAATCGCTGATAGAACCGGACAGTTCGGTACTGGACATAGGTTGCGGCGACGGAGAACTATTGGCAAAACTTACGGAAGACAAAAACATAAAAGGCGAAGGTATCGAGCTTGATGAAGACCTTGTCAGGATTTGTGTAGGCAGGGGATTATCCATAATACAGTACGATATCGAGCACGGGCTGGAGAATTACGCCGACAAAAGCTACGATTATGTAATACTATCCCAGACGGTACAAACAATTAAAAATACCGAAAACGTACTCTCTGAATTATTGCGGGTAGGCAAAAAAGTAATAGTCAGCTTTCCGAATTTCGCACACTGGCGATGCAGGGCGCAATTGTTCCTCAGGGGCAAAGCTCCGGTAACGAAACAACTGCCGTTCGAATGGCACAACTCGCCGAACATCCATTGTCTGTCATTGAAAGACTTCGAGGAATTCTGCAGGAAGCTGGGTGTGAAATTAGAAAAAAAGATACCATTGATAAAAACAAGTATAAGCCCTGTAAAAGTTGCTCCGAATCTTTTTGCCGAGCAGGTAGTTTATTTAACAAGCAAGGAGTAAAACATTTAATTTAGGAGATGGTCGTATGATTTTTTCACAAGTATCAGAAAAAGATGTTACCAAGGCAATAGTGTCCGAATTCGCCAAAGAATTCGAAGAACATATTGATAATGACGTGATTATCATAGGTGCCGGTCCGAGCGGACTCGTCGCCGCAACTGAATTTGCCAAACAGGGTCAAAAAACACTCCTTATCGAGAGTAATAATTACCTCGGTGGAGGTTTCTGGATAGGTGGCTATCTGATGAACAAGGTAACGGTCAGGGCACCCGCCCAGAGAATTCTCGATGAGATCGGTGCGCCATACAAGCAGGCCTCAGAAGGTTTATTCGTTGCCGACGGACCGCATGCATGTTCAAAATTGATTGCCGCTGCGTGTGATGCCTGTGTAAAAGTTTTGAATATGACGAAATTCGAGGATGTTGTTGTAAGAAAAAACAGGGTTTGTGGTGTAGTTATAAACTGGACGCCGGTATCTGCTCTTCCAAGAGCAATCACATGTGTGGACCCGGTTGCCATCGAATCCAAACTTGTTGTTGATGCAACCGGACACGATGCAGTGGTTGTTCGATCACTTGAAAAAAGAGGGCTTGTTGACATAAAAGGATGCGGAGCCATGTGGGTGGAAGAATCAGAGGACGCGGTTGTTGAAAATACCACTGAAGTATTCCCGGGCCTGATTGTAACCGGAATGGCCACTGCCACCACATTTGGTCTGCCGAGAATGGGACCGACATTTGGTGGGATGCTGCTGTCCGGTAAAAGAGCCGCTGAAGTTACAATGGAAGTATTAAAATAAAAAAGAATGCAGTACAGTGAATATCGGCGACGGTACGTTGCTGCTTCTAAATATATATGAGGTCATAAAATGGACAAAGAGATGAACTATCATCTGGAGACACTGGCTCTACACGCAGGCCAGCAAGTCGATTCGGAGACATTGAGCCGGGCGGTGCCAATCTATCAGACGAGCAGTTATGTATTCAGGGATTCCGAACATGCTGCCAATCTGTTCGCCCTGAAAGAATTCGGAAATATCTATACGCGCCTGATGAATCCTACAACAGATGTTTTCGAGAAACGGCTGGCTGCACTGGAAGGGGCAGTTGGGGGGCTTGCTTTGAGTTCGGGCCAGTCGGCGATATATGTGAGCATTCTTAATATTTGCGGCTCAGGGGGTCATATCGTATCATCGAACTCGCTTTACGGCGGGACGGTGACGCTTTTTAGCCATACATTTGCCAAGTTAGGTATCGAAGTGACCTTCGTCGATCCCAGTGAGCCGAAAAATTTCGCCCATGCGATTAAAGATAACACCAGACTGATTTATATTGAGAGCATCGCCAATCCAAGAAACAATGTTCTGCAATACGATAAAATAGCCGACATTGCACACGACAACGGCCTGCCGGTAATCTGTGACAACACGGTGACAACACCAATGCTCCTGCGACCGATTGAATACGGTATCGATATTGTGGTCCATAGCTGTACGAAATTCATCGGCGGCCACGGCACAAGTATCGGCGGGGCGATTGTAGATTCCGGTAAATTCGACTGGACGAACGGCCGATACCCGGAGCTGACCGAGCCGGACCCAAGTTATCACGGCGTAAAATACACCGAGTCCTTCGGCAAACTGGCTTATATTATCAAGGCAAGGACACAATTCCTGCGGGACATGGGCTCCTGCATGTCACCATTTAACGCCTTTTTGTTTTTGCAGGGTCTGGAAACGCTGCATCTGCGAATGCCGAGGCATTGTGAAAACGCCATGAGTCTTGCAAAATGGCTCGAAAAGCAATCTCAGGTTAGCTGGGTGAATTACCCCGGGCTTAAATCGCATCCTGATTATGCTCTTGCTCAAAAATATCTGCCCAACGGCCAGGGCGCTATCCTGGGTTTCGGAATCAAAGGAGGCAGGCAGGCCGGCATTAAGTTCATCAACAATGTGAAGTTAGCCAGCCACCTCGCCAACATCGGAGACAGCAAGACATTAGTCATTCACCCGGCCAGTACGACTCATCAGCAATTAAGCCAAAAAGAACAATTAGCCGCAGGTGTAACGGAGGATTATATCAGAGTTTCGGTAGGAACCGAGCATATAGATGATATAATTGCAGACTTCGAGCAGGCTTTGAAAGGCAGTTCATAGTTTTAATAAAGAAACAATAAAATGTCTGTCGTGTTAAAACTGATCGAAGAATCTGAAGAACTGATAAAAATACTAACTAATATCGTTTTACATTAAATATGTTTAATTTTTTTCTTATGTCATTCCGGACTTGATCCGGAATCCAAAATTAAAAACCTGGATTCCCGCCTTCGCGGGAATGACAAAATGTGAAATTTACTTTTTAGAAATGGTATCAGTATCGTAAAGACGGGTAAGAATAATGAATAATTATGGTTAAACTCAAAACTCAAAACCCAAAACTAAGGACTAATAATGTGGGAATATACAGATAAAGTCAGAGACCATTTTTTCAATCCGCACAATGTCGGTGAAATAGAAAATCCCGACGGGATTGGTGAAGTCGGCTCGTTAGCATGTGGAGACGCCCTGAGACTGACGTTCAAGCTCGATAAGGACGGCAGAATCAAAGACGCCAGGTTTAAGACGTTCGGCTGCGCAAGTGCCATAGCCACATCGTCTGTGCTGACCGAATTAATCAAGGGAAAAACTCTGGACGAAGCCGCCAAAGTAACCAACAAGGATATTGCCGATTACCTCGGTGGTTTACCCGAACAGAAAATGCACTGCTCGGTTATGGGCAGGGAGGCTCTCGAAGCGGCGATAGAAAACTATCGAAGCGGTGGCACAAGGAAACACCAGCTCGAAGGCAAAGTGGTCTGTACGTGTTTCGGTGTGACCGAAAAGGAAATCGAAAGAGTAATACGTGAAAACGATTTGACTACGGTCGAGGACGTTACGAATTACTGCAAAGCCGGCGGCGGTTGCGGCGGCTGCCGGGGTGAAATCGAAAAAATAATTGAAAAAATACAAAGTGACAAAATAAAAGAAGCGCCCACCGCTGAACCCCGACGTGCGGGTAAGCTGACGAATATCCAAAAAATCCAGTTGATAAAGGAAACTATAAACGAGCAAATCAGACCGGCACTGCGGGCACATGGAGGTAATATCGAGCTGATAGACGTCGAAGGCGACAAGGTTATAGTTGCGTTTCGCGGCATGTGCGCACAATGCAAACTCGCCGAATTTACAATGAAAGATGTGGTCGAAGCCAAGCTGAGAGAATTCGTATCCAGGGACCTCTTCGTCGAAGAAGATAAAGAATCGGCGCAACAGCCGCATAATCACCTGGAATGAATAATTAGTTTTACACAGTTTATTGGTTTATTAAAAGTTTGAAACCCGGCACTAAAGCAGGATGAAATAAAATGAAAACGATATATTTCGACAATAACGCCACAACAAAAGTAGATGAACGGGTGCTCGAAGAGATGAGGCCGTTATTCTGCGAGCTTTACGGCAATCCGTCGAGCATGCATACATTCGGCGGGCAAATCGGTCGCAGAATCGGACAGGCACGAGAACGGGTGGCCGCTCTGTTAGGTTGCGAGCCTAACGAGATAATTTTTACAAGCGGCGGCACCGAAAGTGACAATACCGCCATTGTGGGAGCGTTGGCTGCGGTACCGAACAGGCGTAAGGTCATAACGACCAGAGTCGAACATCCGGCCGTGCTGGCTGTGTGCAGGGAGCTGGAAAGTCACGGCTACACGGTCATTGAGCTAAATGTGGACAAGCAGGGCCGGCTAAACATGGCGGAACTGGAAGAGCAGCTCGACGACGACACTGCCCTGGTGACGATAATGTATGCAAACAACGAGACGGGCGTGATATTCCCGATAGAGAAAATCGCCGAATTAGTTACCGGCAGGGGGATAACGTTCCACACCGATGCGGTCCAGGCCGTCGGCAAGATACCGCTGAACTTAAAAAGCAGCAGCATCGACATGTTGAGTATTTCCGGCCATAAACTGCACGGGCCCAAAGGAGTCGGTGTCCTGTTTGTCAGAAAAGGGACACGGCTGTCTCCATTTATGTTGGGGGGACACCAGGAAGCCGGAAAAAGAGCGGGAACGGAAAACGTGCCGGGAATTGTCGGCCTCGGGAAAGCGTGCGAGCTGGCACTGACGAGTATCGACCAGGAAAATAAAAAGGTGAAATACCTGCGTGATAAACTCGAAAAAGCAATCTTAAAAAAATGCCCGGATTGCCGTCTCAACGGCGATAAGGAAAATCGCCTGCCGAACACGACCAACATCAGTTTCGAGTATATCGAGGGCGAGGCGATTTTATTAATGCTCGATCAATACGGCATCTGCGCCAGCAGCGGGTCGGCCTGCACTTCCGGCTCACTGGAACCCAGTCACGTTCTTCGGGCGATGGGCGTTCCCTTCACCGCGGCTCACGGCTCCATCCGATTCAGCCTGAGCAGATACAATACCGAGGAAGAAGTTGATTACGCCATTGAGAAAATACCGCCGATTATAAACCGCCTGAGAGAATTGTCGCCGTTCGTAGCGAAATAAGAAAAAAGCTTTTTTCATATCGATTTTATGACTCTTGACGAAAAGTACAATTTGCTCAGACAAATCCTGAAAGGCTTAAACAAAGTGGTTGTTGCCTATTCCGGCGGAGTCGATAGTACATTCCTTTTGAAAACCGCTGTCGATGTGCTCGGCGCTGAAAACGTTTTGGCCTGCATAGGGATTAGTTCGTCCCTGGCGAAGTCCCAGTACAATCTGGCTATCGATTGTGCCAAAATGATTGGGGCCAAAATCGAGGAAGTTCAGGTACAGGAAATTTACGACTCTGAATACTCCGCGAATAATCCCGACCGATGTTTCCACTGTAAATCGCATCTCTACACTCACCTGCAAAATATCGCCGGGCAAAGGGGCTTTGATAATGTGATTTGCGGCTCGAATTGCGATGATATGGACGATTTCAGACCGGGGAACAAGGCCGCCGATATTCATGGTATTCGTGCCCCGCTGATAGAAGCAAAAATGACCAAGAACGATATTCGAGAAATGAGCAGAAGACTAAATTTGCCGACGGCGGACTTACCCGCTTCGCCGTGCCTTGCTTCCAGGATAACTTACGGACTGGAAATAACACAGCAGCGATTGAAACAAATCGAGCAGGCCGAGGACTTCCTAAAAAAAATGGGCCTTTCCGAATTTCGTGTCCGTCACCATGATACAATCGCCCGGATTGAAGTAAACCCTGAAGACATGCACAAAATCACATCGGAGCCGGCTCGCAGGGAAATAGTAGATAAATTCAAATCGCTCGGTTTCAAATATGTTACGGTTGACCTCCAGGGCTTCCGCTCCGGCTCGCTAAACGAATCGCTCACGGAACAGCAGAAACAAATTGATCTATAATCTCACACGCGTCATTCCGAGCGCAGCGAAGCGGAGTCGAGGAATCCAATTTTAATAGATTTCTCCGCTACGTTCGCTCCGCTTACTCCGGTCGAAATGACAACGGTGCAATTTTGAATCACAATTGATGTTAGCTGCTCGAAAGTTTGTGCCACTTTCGCCCGTCGGATTCGATGAGCTTGTCGGCGGCGGGAAAACTTTCGGCTCCCGCCGGGTATTCATGCAGGAACGAGCCGTCCTTTTCCCAGAACTCCATGATGGGTGTCAATAATCGCCACGCCGCTTCGACTGCGTCCTGCCGCGTAAAAAGGGTCTGGTCCCCCAGCATGCAATCCAGTAACAGACGTTCATAGGCCTCCGGTGCCTCGGTGCCGAAAAGGTCCTGGTAACTGAAGTTCATCGTCAGTGTGCTGATACAGCTTTTCGAGCCGGGCCGTTTGGCCTGAAATTTCAAAATAATCCCTTCCCTCGGCTGAATCTGCAGGATAAGAACGTTGGGCGGCATCTCTTCCAGTCCCATCGAAGAAAACATCGAATGAGGGACATTTTTGAAGGTAATGGCAATTTCGGTATCCTTATCGGCCAGCCTTTTACCGGTCCGCAGGTAGAAAGGGACATCCTTCCATCGCCAGTTATCTACAAAAAGTTTCGCGGCGACGAAAGTCTCCGTTTTTGAGTCTGGCTTTACGCCGGCCTCGAACCTGTAACCGGCGACTTCCTCACCGTTCACTATACCGCCGCCGTATTGACCCCGAATAACGGTCTTATCCAATTGGTCGGGCACAAACGGTCGAATCGAGCGTAACAGCTTGATCTTTTCATCGCGAATGCTATCGGCCTCGAACGAAGTGGGGGGCTCCATTGCCGCTAATGTCAGCATCTGGAGCATATGATTTTGAAACATA
The DNA here is from genome assembly GCA_964570855.1 of uncultured Pirellulales bacterium. Taxonomy (GTDB): domain Bacteria; phylum Planctomycetota; class Phycisphaerae; order Sedimentisphaerales; family Anaerobacaceae; genus JAFGPS01. The sequence continues at coordinate 13,406 of CAZMZR010000022.1, read as the reverse complement.
TCCCGCAGAGCGCCGCTTTCATCGTAGTATCTCGCCCGATGCTCGATACCAACCGATTCGGCAATCGTTATCTGTACGTGGTCGATATAATTGCGGTTCCAGAGAGGCTCGAATATCGCATTGGCAAAACGAAACATCAAAATATTCTGAACGGTTTCTTTGCCGAGATAATGGTCTATGCGATAAACCTGTGATTCATCGAAACACTGATGGATTTTGTCGCTCAAATCCAGCGCACTTTGGAGGTCTCTGCCGAAAGGTTTTTCGACCACCAATTTTACGTTTGCCTTTAAGCTTGCATCTATGGGACACGATAATCCCGCCAAACCGAGCTGTTCGACGATTGTGCCGTATAAGAAAGGCGGTACTGAAAAATAAAAAACAAGACTCCCGTAAACTTTATGCTTTTTATTTAGTTCGGCAATTTTAGGTGTGATCTTGGCGTACAATGACATATTGCTGTAATCGCCGGTGATATAATACAGCCGGCCGGTAAAAGATTCCAGTTCCTCTGAAGATATATCGGCGGACTTTTGACGTATTGCCTGCTGTGCATCCTGCCTGAACTGCTCATCAGAAAGTTTCGTTCGACCTACTCCCAAAAGATAAAAATGCTTGCTGAGCAAGCCATTCCTGAACAGCCGGAACAAACTTATCAGCAGTTTTCTGCGGACAAGGTCACCGGAAGCACCGAAGACTACAAGCCCGTTCGGCCCGGCGGCGGTTTCGGCACAGATAATATCCTGCCGGCTTATGGATAGTCCAACTTCCCGCACAATATCAGTCCTGTTATTCCAAACTAATCTTCAACCGGCTCGAACTCATCTTTGCCTGCGCCGCATTCCGGGCAAACCCAGCCATCGGGTAAATCTTCAAAATCAGTCCCTGCTTCCACTCCATTGTCGGGGTCGCCGACGGCCGGATCGTAAATATATCCACACAAAAGACATTTGTACTTTTTCATTCATGAACTCCTTATTTTAATATTTGTCCAAATGATACCATTCTGCATTTTCGAGCCATTGTTTAGGTCTTAAAACGAAATCAATGATATTTTCAAGTAAAAAGTAATGTTTTTCTTCCTCCCTTGCCAATTGCTCAAATAACTTCTGCAGCTCAGCCTTATCCGCCTGGATGGATTTTTCCGTGTAAAACTGCTGACTTTGCTTCTCGATTTCCTGTGCCTTTCTGTAAAGTTCTACCTGCTCCTGCTCCGGAGTGAACTCTTCCTTATCTTTCATCTGTATAAAAATATTTTTAACGTCATTGAGAATGTCGGTTTCTGTCATCTCATAGCGGTCTTTTGCAATTTGCTCGATGGCACGATAATGTTTTACTTCCTCATCAGCTAACAGATTCATGACCGACCTGAGAGCATCGCTGCTTGTTTCCAATGCAATCCGACGGTAAAAATATTCTCCATCTTTTTCCATTTGCATTGCATATTCTAAAATATCCATTTTTACCCCTTTATATACGATATTAATCCAAACCTTTCTACAAACTAAAAAAGTCGAATGAATTTTCCTTTATTACAGCCGTTGTTTAAATTCCGAAATCACCACAGAATTCCAAATTCGCGTTCAATTAATTCCTGTCAGTTTTGAACAGAAGCCATTCGTTCCCTGAATTTATTGAGAATCTTTATATGGTGTAACTCTTCTTTAATGATATCATCGATTTTTTCAATGGCAACTCCGGTAGAAGTAAAGTCCTTCAGGCCGCTGTAGAAAACGATTGAATCCTTTTCATTCTCGATTGCTCTTTTTATGATGTCAACCTTATTTTCCCGGCCGTTTAGTTCATTACCCGGATTCGGTCTGATTCCGAAAACGGCAAGTCCCGCCATCATCTTTTTCTCCGGCGGGTTTTCGTCGGTTCGACTCTTTCCGGTCTCGGGATTCGATTCGGCCAGTTGTTTTTTCATAAGGGCGAAAATCTTCACGTGTTCGGCTTCCCAGTCCGCCAGCCTGAGAAACAATCCGGAAATTTCAGGATCATCGAAGATTTCCGCCGCCCTGCGATAAAACTTGGCGCCGTTGCGCTCGATTTGTTCGGCGATGTCAAATACTTCGAAAACATTCAATGTAACAGTCAAGGTTCAGCCTTTCCGGGATTGTTTTGCCCGCCGTAATTATTACAGGCCGTCAAGTTTCTGTTTCAGGATGGCAATATGGCCCACTTCTTCTTTGATTATCGCATCAACCTTGTCCTTGCCGGCTCTCAGTGAGATGCTTTCTTTTATACCGACATAAAACATGATGGAATCCCGCTCCAGGCCTATGGCCTTTTTTAAGATTTCCTCGGGTGTTTCTATTCCCGCCAAAAGCTTAACAGGATCGGCCTTGGGATCAAAGACATGGTCATCGGCCATGACCTGAAGGTACATTTGGGCCTCGTTGTTGGGATCAAAAACAAGGGATTCGGCCTCAGTTCCCGATAGTTCATTCCGCATCAGGGCGAAAGTTTTCTCGTGTTGAACTTCCATCTCTGCAAGATCGAGCAATAACTCGCTGACCTTCGGGAATTTTTTTGCCGCAGTACGGTAGAACTTAACTCCGTTTCTTTCTATCTGTTCGGCCATTTTAAAAACTTCGTCTGCGTTAAAAGGCATACCCATGTAATTCTCCTTTTAGTTGCGAGCCTGCAACGTTCTTTTGTCGTTCATATACGAAATTATTTCCTGATTTTATTTAGCCGTGGCTTTGGCCCTGTCTTCCTGGGACATCGCCGCCAGTTTCTCCACTTCCTTTATGTCCAGCCCCAAACCTTTGGCGACACGCTTTCCATAGTCTTTATCCGCCTTATAGAACACCGCCGTCTGGCGTAACTGTATCCGTTTTTGAGCGCCGCACAAGTGGCTTACAATATTACCGATAAGATGCTCACGGTCTTGGTCGGTCATAACTTCGCGGTAGAGATTGCCGGCCTGAACGAAATCGTCGTTCGGATGTGAAAAGGCGTGACGTGCCGCCTCGCCGGATACGTCAAACGGAGGCTCCAGGGCTTTCGGATCCGGTGCAGGTCCGCCGAGGCTGTTCGGCCAGTAATTCGGGCCGCCTCCGCCGTTATTGTCAATACGCATCGAGGCATCCCTCTGGTAACTGTTTTCAGAGGCGCCTTTCGGCGAGTTGACCGGAATAAGATGATAGTTCGGACCCAGACGATGAATGTGAGTATCGTGATACGAGAAAATTCGCCCCTGCAGCATCTTATCCGGTGAGACGGTGATTCCCGGCACTACATTGCCCGGGCTAAAGGCGGCCTGCTCGACCTCGGCAAAGTAATTTTCAGGGTTTCTGTTCAAGACGAGCTTGCCGACTTCAATTAAAGGAAAATCACCGTGAGGCCAGACCTTGGTGATATCAAAGATATCGAACCGATAGTCTTTCGCCTGCTCCGGAGTCATAATTTGTACTTTCATCGTCCAGCTCGGATAATCACCGCGTTCTATGGCGTCATATAAATCTTTAGTGGCATGATTTGGCTCCTCACCTGACAAACGGGTCGCCTCTTGCCTGGTAAGATTTTTTATGCCCTGATCGGTTTTCAGGTGATATTGTATCCAGAAGTACTCACCTTTTTCATTATACCATTTGAAGGTATGGCTGCTGTAGCCGTTCATATTGCGGTAAGTGGCGGGGGTCCCCCGGTCGGAGAATAAAATAGTCACCTGGTGAATTGATTCGGGAGTTAACGAAAGGAAGTCCCAGAACATATCCGGGTCCGGGCAGTTGGTAGCCGGATTTCTTTTCTGGGTGTGTATAAAATCGGGAAACTTAAGCGGGTCGCGAATGAAAAAGACGGGAGTATTGTTCCCGACCAGATCGTAGTTCCCATCCTCGGTATAAAACTTGACGGCAAAACCACGGGGATCGCGTGCGGCGTCGGCCGAACCTCTTTCGCCGCCTACGGTGGAGAAACGGGCAAAAACCTCCGTTCGCTTGCCCACTTTGGAAAGAAATTTTGCCTTGGTATATTTTGTTACATCCGAGGTGACCTCGAAATAGCCGCCCGCACCGGCGCCCTTGGCGTGCACAACCCTTTCGGGAATTCTTTCACGGTCGAAGTGTGCCAGTTTTTCCAAAAGGTGAGCGTCCTGCATAAGAATTGGCCCACGAGTGCCTGCGGTCATGGAATTCTGGTCGTCGCCGACCGGTATTCCAAAGGCAGTTGTTAACTTTTTTTTATTTGAATTACTCATTTTAATGCCCCCTTTCTGAATAAAACAAATTCAAACTCATTATACTTGCTTTGCAACGTTGTCGGAGCTCATCTCTAATTCAAACTGACCGATTTGACTTGTCATACCTGCGAAAGCAGGTATCCAGAAATGATTTCAATAATCTGGATTCCCGCTTGCGCGGGAATGACACACTGTGTTATGTTATTACAAAATCATTAGTTATAACAACCATATTCTAAAGAACAGTCAGTTTGAGTCACTAATTAGTTTTTGTATTAAAAGAAATACACACTATGCCTGGCCTTTTGCCGCAGGTGGTGTAAATACTCTCAGTCCCAGTTCACGGTCGAGCATGAACATACCGCCGGGTGCATTTTCCATCATTTTTAGTTTTTGTACATTATCCTCGGCGGAAGACTCTTCCTCGACTTGTTCGGTGACAAACCATTGTAAAAAGCTGTTTGTCGCGTGGTCCTTTTCCTGGATAGCCAAATCGACCAAATTGTTAATCAGTCCCGTGACTTTTTGCTCATGCGCGCGAACCGCTTCGAGGACAGCCAGCGGTGAATCCCATTTCGTCGGCGGCCCCTCTATCGTTTTTAATAAAATCCTGCCGCCGCGTTCGTTGATAAATTCGTATATCTTCATCGCATGCACCATCTCTTCCTGTGTCTGCACCCGCATCCAGTTGGCAAAGCCGTTGAGGTTCAGGGACTTGAAATAGGACTCCATCGACAAATACAGATATGCCGAATACATCTCCGCATTCACCTGCTCGTTCAGCGCATTTTCCATTTTCTTACTTATCATATATCATCCTTTCCACAATCCGTGAACATTACAGTGCTCTCTGGCGCTAACGGAATCCGCTTTGACATGAAAGACGGCCTCCGGGGCCATCGCCGGCTTGAGGAATTGCCTGTATGCCTTGCCGTCGGCCAGCAGTTCAATCCACTCGATATAATGTTTTTCTTCCATCGGATGGGGCACGTCGCCGACCTTGACTTTATAGCCGCCATCGATTTTTTCGATGACCGGCACATGCTTTTCCTTGCCGGTGTCGGCAGTTTTTTCTTCAAGAAGCTCCATAGGTTCGCCACAACAGACCAGCTCACCCGCGCCGCCGTGAAGCACTTCGACAATATTGCCGCAAATCGAACATTTGTATATTTGCAGTTGTTTGGCCATTTTCTTCCCCTTTCATTTCTATAACGCTAATTTGCTATATTAAGCTCTTTATGTTTTGCTAAAATGTTGTCGGCCAACCTGTCCAGCGCGGCATAATCATCCTCTTTCGGATGTCCCTTTACCACCACCGGTTCTAATATCTCCGCTTTGAGATTCGGCATTAATGCCGTCAACTGCTCGACCATTTTGCCGCCCCAGCCGTAGGAACCTATAACCGAAGCGAATTTAACTTTGGGTCTCAGGGCATTTGCCAAAAATGCCGCATAAGCTGCACTTGGATGAGGCCCGATCAGTACCGTCGGTGAACCAATGACTACGGTCGCCGCATCTACCAGCGCCATAGCGAGCTTGCCGATATCGATTGTCGCAAGCTCGAACTGCTTTACGGTAATGCCTCTTTGAATCAGGGCATCCACGAAATAAGACACCATATTGGCCGTGCTGCCGTGCATTGATACATAAGGAATGATTACCTCGTTTTTGACGGTATCAGATGCCCAGTCCTTATAAGCATTTACGATAAACTCCGGCCGGTTATGCACCGGGCCGTGACTGGGGGCGATAATGTCTATTTTCCGGCCTTCGAGCTTTGCAATGTTTTTATTTATTTGGCCCCTGAACGGCATCATTATTTCTGCATAATAACGCTTTGCCGATTCATAGACAGTTGCCTGATCGTCCGCATACAGACTGCTGGTCGCAAGGTGGGCGCCGAAGAAATCGCACGGGAAAAGTATCCTGTCTTCTTTCAGATAAGTCCCGAAAGTTTCCGGCCAGTGCACCCACGGTAGATATATAAATTCGAGAGTTTTGTCACCAAGTGAAAGCGTCTGGCCGTCTTCAACGGTAATGAAACTGTCATCCTTGATATCGAGCAGCTCCATCAGCATTTGCTTGCACTTGGGATTCGTCACGACTTTTGCATCCGGAAACATCAAAAGTACATCGGGCAGGCTTCCGGAATGGTCCTGTTCGGCGTGGTGACTGACGATGTAATCGATTCTTTCAACGCCGCACCGGATAATATTATCCAACAGAACTGTTGTCTTGGTCGGATCGACCGTATCAAGCAAAGCCGTTTTGTCACTGCCTTTTATCAGGTAAGAATTGTAGCTCGTGCCGTCCGGCAGGGGGATCAGCCTGTCGAATAATCTGACATCCCAGTCAATCGCCCCGACCGCAAAAACATCGTCATTAATCTTTCTCATCCTTCAATACCTTTCAAGGCTTCGATTACCTCTTCATAGTCCGGTTCGTTTGTCAGTTCATCCACTATCTGTATGTATCTGATTGTCCCCTTTGCATCCACTATGAAAACGGCTCGTGCGAGCAGCCGCAGTTGTTCAATCAGAACACCGAATGCTTTTCCGAATTCTGCTTTACGATGGTCCGAAAGTGTCTGCAAATTTTCTATTCCCGCTGCGCCGCACCATCGTTTCTGAGCAAACGGAAGGTCCATACTGATAGTCAGGATAACCACATGCTTGCCGAAATTCGTGGCCTGCTCATTGAACTTTTTTGTCTGGATATCGCAAACGCTCGTATCCAATGACGGCACCGATGATATCAGACATACCTTTCCGGAAAATGAGGATAACCTGACCGGTGAGAGGTCATTGGCAAGAACTTCAAAATCCGGCGCCTTATCGCCGACCTTGACCTGATTGCCCGCCAGCGTCAGAGGATTGCCCTTCATTGTTACTGTTTTTTTCTCTTCCATGATTCCACTCCTTATCCCTCATTGAAATTCGTGTTCATCCGCAGCGGTATTACCAAAGTTTACAGCGCAAAATTTCCGCCGTAAAGACAGATTTTTCCTCATTTTTCAGATTCGCGGTCTGTTCGGCTATTTCGTCGAATATTATCTCCTGCTGATTTTCAGAAGTTTGTGGCTTCCAGCTCGTAATAGCTCAGCGGATGTGCACAGGCGGGGCACATATTCGGCGGCTCAAGCCCTTCGTGTACATAACCGCAGTTTCTGCAGACCCATCTGACCGGTTTGTTTCTCTTGAATACAAGCCCGTCTTTTATATTTTTCGCCAAAGCAGTATATCGCTGTTCATGGCGTTTTTCTGCGATGGCAATATTGCGAAAAACTTCGGAGATTTCTTTGAATCCCTCCTTATCCGCTACCTCGGCGAAGCCTGGGTACATCTCGGTATTCTCGTAGTGCTCACCCGCCGCCGCTTCTTTCAAATTCTCAAGTGTGTTGCCGATGACGCCGGCGGGGAACGCCGCCGTTATTTCCACCTCCCCGCCTTTTAGAAATTTGAATTCGCGCTTGGCGTGTTCTTTTTCCTGATTGGCCGTCTCCTCGAAAATAGCCGCTATCTGCTCGTATCCTTCCTTTTTGGCCTGGCTGGCAAAATATGAATATCTGTTTCTTGCCTGCGATTCGCCCGCAAATGCAGCCAATAAATTCTTTTCTGTCTGGCTTCCTTTTAGTTCCATATTATAACCTCTCTTTCTTCTTTTCTAAATTGCCGACTACACAATCGATCTATTTACACAAATTGCATATCCCTTCGACATAAACTGTTTTCCGCAGCACTTTGAACTTCCTGTCAATATATGCCGGCAGCTTAATGTCGTCAAACGGCTTATGATGAAAATCAATAATTCTTTTACACTTTACGCATTTGAAATGCTGATGTTCGTTCGAACCTGCATCGTAACGCTTTGCATCGCCCGAACCTTCCACGACAAAAGCGGCGCCGATCTCGTTGAGGGTAAGCAAGGTTCTGTTTACCGTATCCAGAGAAATGCTCGGAAATATTTTTTTAACTTTTTGGTGCAGAACTTCGGCAGAGGGATGCTCCTCGGTTTTCAAGAGCTCGCGATAAACCGCTATCCGCTGGGGAGTGACTTTAAGGCCCTTTTCCCTGCAACGATTTGCAAACCAGTCGGTTTTCCTGTCCAGCTCGAAACTGCTGATCTTGGTATTTATCTTTTTCATAGCCGTTACTATATAGGATTAATTCCTATTTGTCAATAATTCTAAATAAATATTTTTTCATATTGTAAACAGTTATAAATACACAGTTTGCCGTAATATGCCCCAAAAATACCAAAAAAATCCTTGTTACGCTTATTTATAGATTAATCAAATAACAGGCCCTTTCAAGAAAATATTCATAAAATGCCGCGTCAAATTATTTTAGACAGAAAAATTTTTGAATGTTATGATAATAACAAGCATATTTGGGACTTATTTCGAGGATTAATAATCATGAGAAAAAATAAGACACGCCTGTTAAAATCGGTAATCATCTGTTTGTCCGTAATAACAATCGTTTCTGTAACATTAGCGCAGGAGCGAGCTGCAGGCACCATCGAGGTTACCTCGCTTAGATGCGCCGGGCGCAACGAACCGGTCGGAATTGACCGGGCCGATCCGTATTTCTCCTGGCAACTGCAAACCGAACAACGAGGAACAATACAATACGCATACCATATACGCGTGGTGACCGAGCCAGAGCTACTCACAAAAGAGAAACCCGATATGTGGGACAGCGGCCGTATTAATTCCCCGCAGTCGCATTATATCACCTACAGCGGCAAAGAACTTCAGTCTTCGCAAAAATATTACTGGTCGGTCCGCCTGTGGGATAATCACGATAACGCAAGCGAATGGAGCGAACCGGCAACGTTCATTACGGGATTGATTCCTCCCGATGACGACTCGAACGAGCCTGCCAAACTCTGGCAGGGCGATTGGATTACGGCCGAGCGAACCGATAAAAACCCGTTACCGATTTTCCGCAAGGAGGTCGAACTTACTAAATCAATCAAGTTTGCTGTAACGCACATTTGCGGCCTCGGACATTACGAGCTGCGGATAAACGGCCGGCGCATCGGGGACCATCAGATGGACCCCGGCTGGACGAACTATCGCAGGACGTGCCTGTACAGCTCGTATGATGTCACAGAGTTCCTAAAACAAGGTGACAATTGTATCGCCGTCATGTTGGGCAACGGCATGTACAACGTACCCGGCGGTCGTTATACAAAATTCAAAGGCTCGTTCGGCCCTCCGAAACTAATCTGTCAAACGCACGTCACGTTCACCGACGGCTCAACGCAGGTTTTCTCCTCCGACGGGACATGGAAAACATCGCCCGGACCGGTCACCTTCTCGTGCATATTCGGCGGCGAGGATTACGATGCGAGGCTTGAGCAGCCCGGCTGGGATGAAACTGGTTTCGACGACGGCGGCTGGAATGCAGTCTCAGTTTGTGACGGCCCCGGGGGCCGGCTTGTGGCGCAATACGCACCGCCGGTTAAGGTGGATAAATATCTGCCTGCGGTTAAAACCGAGCGACTCGAAGATGGCAGGATTGAGGTTGATTGCGATCTGAACCTCTCGGCTCGGCCGGTGATTAAGGTAAAAGGGCCCGCAGGCAGCCGGCTTACTATCATGGTCGCGGAAAAACGCGGCGAGCCGTGGACAAAAAGAGGAGGATACAGTCATACTTATACCCTCAAAGGCAACGGCGAGGAGACTTTCCGGCCGCTGTTCACATATTTTAGCTTCCAGTATTTGTACATCTCCGGCGTGGATTTAACCGGTGACGCCACGGAGCAGGGCGATAAGCCGTTGCTGCTTGAGGCCGGAAGCGAATTTCTGACAAGTTCCGCCGACAAAGTGGGTGAATTTGAATGCTCGAATACATTATTTAACGATATCAATGCCATGATCGACCGCTCGGTTCGCAGCAATCTGCAATGCGTTGTGACCGACTGCCCGCATCGCGAGAAACTCGGCTGGCTCGAAGTGCCTCACCTGATGGGACCTTCCATTCTCTACCATCGTGACGTCCGGAATCTTTTCCGGAAGATCTGCCGTGACACAAGCGAGTCGCAGTTGGATAGCGGCGTCATTCCAAACATTGCACCGGAATACATGAGATTTAAGGAGGCATTTTTCGAGTCGCCCGAATGGGGCAGCGCCTGCGTGCAGGTGCCGGAATTGCTGTACGATTGGTACGATGACAGTGCGATTTTACAGCAGCAGTACGAGACCATGAAACGATACACTCTCTATTTAGCCGAATCGCGAAACGAACAGGGATTAGTCAAGCCGGGACTGGGTGACTGGTACGACTGGACCGAGGAAAAGGGGCATGTCGGCGTTTCACAACTGACTCCGCCCGAACTGCCCGCCACCGCGTTCCTTTACGATAACGCCCGAATCATCGCACGTGCTGCAAAAATGATAGGTAAAGATGCCGACGCCGCGGAAATGGAAAAACTCCGCAATCAGGTTCGGCAGGATTTTATCAAGGCCTATTACAAGCCGGATGAGCATTCCGTCGCTACCGGCTCACAGGCATCGTTGGCCACGGCCCTGCACTTCGGCCTAGTCCCGGAAGAAGACCGTCAGCAGGTGCTGGCAAATCTGGTTGAAGTAGTCGAGAAGGCATCGTATCGCCAGTCAACCGGCGAGGTCTGCTTCCGTATGCTGATCCGGGCGCTGGCCGACGGCGGCCGCTCCGACGTAGTTTATCGCATAATAAATCGCACCGATGTCCCCGGCTACGGCAATATGCTCAGGCTCGGCTTCAAGACGCTTTCCGAAAGATGGGACAAACCCGGCTCGTCGATGAACCATTGCATGTTCGGCCATATCCAGGAATGGTTCCAGGGTTCGATTCTCGGTATTCGCCAAGTGCCCGATTCGGTCGGTTATCGGCATATACTGCTTTGCCCGGAACCGGTAGGGGACCTGAAATGGGCCTCGGGCTATTACGACAGTATGAACGGGCGAATAGAAAGCAAGTGGAGCATCGAGGAAGGCATTTTTCATTGGCAGATTACCGTACCGCCCAACACGAGAGCCGAGGTGCACGTCCCTGCGGCCGAGCCGGACATAGTGACAGAGAGCGGGAAGACAATCGAGAAGGCCGATGGTGTTAAATTTTTGAGAACGGAACCGGTCGGCGAGTCGGGAAATTCTTTCAGCCGTGCTGTCTATGAAGTCGGCTCGGGAAAATATCAGTTCCTCTCAACAATAAAATAAAAATACCAATCCCGCCCGGCGGCGCAAAGGAGAGGAAAAAGTAATAAGAGAGAGGAAAAGAAACTCATAAACAGAATATCCCTAATGTTCTAATAGTTAGCTTCGGTCATTGAGGGTATGTGGATATCTACAAAATCTAATATTATATCGCAATTCATACGAACTGATGAGTTCACCATTGATACTTCTAACTTATGGATGCCCTTATTAAGAAATATAAAAGTAGAGAAATCCTGATAATCTACAGATTTAAGTTCCCATTGACAAACCTCTTCATCATCTAAATAAAGAGCTAAAGAAGGAAATCTTGCTCCTAGCATGTAGTTCAACACAGCCTTTGCCCTAATAGTGACCATAACCTCATTTAAATCTACCGGTACAACAATTGACGAGCCTATCCGAACATCTTCTTCAAGGATTCGACATTCTGTGGGGCTTTCTTCTAATATTCCTGCTTCTCGGACCATTTCTTCTGCTTCTAATCTAATCCCACTTGTGTCAACGACTGGAGGATTGATTTCTACCTGCCATATGTCTGAATACCAGTATCCGGGGCCTTCAAAGCGATCAAAAAAAAACCACCGGCCATCGGCAGAAATGCACGGCCCAGATTCGTCCAGAAACGAGTTGACAGGCGGTCCGAGATTCTTTGGTTCTCCCCAGGGATCATTAGTCGTTGTTCGCGTAGTAACCCAGATATCTCGCCTACCATACCCACCTCTGCTGCTACTGCAGACGAAGAAGAGTGATAGTCCATCGACTGAAATGCTGGGATGACTATCATAACCAGTGTAGTTAACCACCGGACCAAGATTTACCGGTTCTCCCCAAGGATCATTCTTTGTCGTTCGCGTCGTGACCCATATATCGGAGCCACCCTGACCACCCGGGCGAGATGAATCAAAGTAGAGCTCCAGGCCGTCGGAGGAGATACTGGGAAAGAGTTCCCAGGATGAACTGTTAACGACAGGTCCCAAATTTACTGGCGTTCTCCAAGCAGAGTCTTTTGTTTCACGAATTGCCACCCATATGTCATAATCGGTATCTACACCAGTCCAACCAATTGCACCAGGTCTGCTGGAAGAGAAGTAAAGCTCAAGCCCATTTGTTGAGATGCTGGGCCCCTCTATGTGACCGACGAAATTGACGGGTACTCCTAGATCCACCGGTGCTTCCCAGACATCTCTGCTGGTTGCCCGCTTCGCCACCCATAAATTCCAATTCCATCCGGGAGTATCCCGTCGGAAATACAGCTCTAAACCGTCAGACGAGATACCCGCTTCACACTCGCCCATAAGACTATTAACATTAACAACTTTGGCGGGCCAACCGAAAACAATCAGGTCATTTGGTCCGGGTAACGTGGGTTTAGGCAACAAAGTCAGAACCGATGGGGGCATAGGTGGATTAGACAACACTGCAGGCTCAGGTTGTACAACCGGCTTATTAGGATATTCTGCAACCCGCTGAATGTCTCCAATCGAAGGCATATCATCATGACAACCATATATCCTGACAAAGCCCCTATAGGTATCGCTTTGGACATAATGCTTCACCCACGCAGCAATGCGCCCGTCAGGGAAAATCGCCAAAACGGTGACATCATTTGTAGATCTCAAATACCTTATCGGAATCCATGGTTGAACAAGGCCCCAATCAAATCCATCATCGGTCAATATAGCGGGCTCAGTGTTGTTTCCGGCCCCTTGCTGCTGCGAAGATACACCCAGTATGTTAGATGTTTCTTCTTTACTGAAATAAGTATAGGTTAAATCTGCATGACCTTGACTGTCTATTAAAGGGACATGATACCATACTACCTTTCCACCTGCCTCCATATATCTACGAAGATTGCACAAGGCAGATCCAGATTCAACAATATTATCTGGAAGTACATCTTGGCAAGGAACCAGAACACTATGTCGACGATCAGCAATCCTCGCGAACATCCATACTTCAAGTTCATCTGCGTTGAGGATTGTATATCCTCTACTTTCAAGAGCATTCCTTACA
>CAZMZR010000021.1:0-45127 GCA_964570855.1 uncultured Pirellulales bacterium | reverse complement strand
AATCGCGCAAGTTAAATTTTTAGAGCGCGCATTTTTTTGTGGCCGTTGGTATAACGTACACGACACCGAAATGGAATATACTTTTTAGCGGCTTGACAGCGTCATATAAATAGAATAGCATAGTAAGGCTAATCATATTAAATAAGCAGTTATTAACTTAATGCAGCTTTGTTAGTTGTGTGAAATTGTAGAATTTTGGGGTTACAAAAAAATGATGAAAAAAAATACTTGTCTGTTTGTAAAAGCAATTGCATGTTTTTTATTGGTGTTCTGTTTGTTCTCTGTTCCTTCCTGTAAAAAATCTCCCTCGGAACCTCCCAACGAGAATCCCGCTAATCAGGCTGCCGATGCAACTACGGCACAACCACCGGAACAAAGTAATATTGAGCAAAGCCCTGATGTAAATACTACCGCCAAAACCCCAAATGCAGATTTGGTGTCGATCGACATTAAGCTGCCAAAGCCGGTATTTATTGGTACGCCGCAGGATACAAGGGTTCCTAACCTTGAGAAGCCACGAAACGAGCCGCGTCCGCCGTTCTTAGCGCCGGAAGGAACAACGAATATTGCCTTCGGCAAACCAGTTACAAGCAGCGACCAGGAACCAATCATAGGCGAACTCATCTATATAACGGACGGAGACAAGGAAGCCGCCGACGGCTGTTACGTCGAATTGGGCCCTCTGAAGCAGCATGTTACGATTGACCTTGGAGGAACGTATTATATTTACGCCATTGTGATGTGGCATCACCATATGCAGGCCCAGGTTTACTTCGATGTTGTCGTGCAGGTCGCCGACGATGCAGATTTCATTACGAATGTCCAGACGGTATTCAACAACGATATCGATAATTCTGCCGGCCTTGGTATCGGCAAGGACATGCACTATACAGAGACCAACGAAGGAAAACTCATCGATGCCAAAGGTGTGAAGGCCCGTTATATCAGGCTCCACAGCAATGGCAATACAAGTGACGACTTGAATCGATATACCGAGGTGGAAGTTTACGGTAAGCCCGTAGAATGAGATGACAAGGAAATATTGCGTCCTCATTTTAGCCGTGACAATCGTCGCCTGTGCGCTGCGTTTGCCACGGCTTGCTCAGCGCCCCATGCACGGGGACGAGGCGATTCATGCCGTCAAATTCGGTGAACTGCTCGAACGTGGGATTTACACCTACGATCCTCACGACTACCACGGACCGACCCTTAACTATCTGACTTTAATTCCAGCCTGGTCAACATCGGCTAAAAACTCAACAGAGGTCACCGAGTTTACACTGCGTATCGTCCCTGTTTTTACGGGCATCGCTCTTGTGCTGCTGGTTCTTCTGATATGTGACGGCATACGACCGGGGGCTGCGATTTACGCCGCCTTACTAACCGCAGTATCTCCGGCAATGGTTTTCTACAGCCGCTATTATATCCAGGAAATGCTTCTTGTATGTTTTACTTTTGGACTAATCGCAACCGGTTATCGTTATCTGAGCAGCAAGAACATTCTATGGGCCTTATTTGCGGGGATATTTGCAGGTCTGATGCACGCCACAAAAGAAACGTGTATCATTGCATTCGGTTCGATGTTGTTAGCCCTTGTTGTTACACTTTTAATACAAAATCAGAAAGGTTCTTCCTCGCACGCTATCAAATCGATAAAGCCGCTGCATCTTGTTACAGCTCTTGGGGCCGCCGTTATTGTTTCAATTTTGTTCTACTCATCGTTTCTTACAAATCCGCGCGGAATTCTGGATTCGGTTCAAACTTACACAACCTATTTCAATCGTGCCGGTAATAACACCCTGCATATTCAACCGTGGTATTACTACCTTAAAATGCTCGTTTATTACAGATACGACAGCGGCCCAATCTGGACTGAAGCCCTCATTGTCATCCTGGCCGTGATTGGTTTTATAGCTGCAATGACAAAAAAAGGTCCGTCTCTTGCGGATGTTAATTTGCTCAGATTCATCGCTTTTTACACGCTTATTATGACTATAGCTTACTCGGTCATAACATACAAAACTCCCTGGTGTATGCTGGGCTTTCTGCATGGTATGATTTTATTGGCAGGTGTCGGGGCCGTCGTGCTTATCCGTCTTGCCTCCGAAAAATTACCCCGTTTTATCATTATTCTACTTTTATTCGGTGCAACTGTTCATTTGGCCTGGCAGGCCTATCTCAACAATTACAAATATTACGCCGACAGCAGTAATCCGTATGTCTATGCTCACCCGACTACAGATGTTTTCACTATAGTTGATAGAATCGAATATTATGCTGGGGCAAATCCAGACGGTCATAATGTGCACATCGACGTAATCTGTCCGGGACATGACTACTGGCCTCTGCCCTGGTATCTGCGCACATTTACCCGGGTCAGCTATACGGACAAAGTAAGTGACGATGAACTACCCGCGCCATTGATTATCGCTTCGCCGACGGTTGAAGCCGACTTGAGAAAAAGATTTTACGATGAATCGATTCCTTTCGAGCAGCGTCATCTATACATGTATTTATTCGATAAATCTCCCTACTACATCTGGCTGCGCCCGAAAGTCAAATTACTTGGCTTTGTTCGGAAGGACCTTTGGGATGCCGCCCACCAGAGACCGGATCCGAACGACTTGATAAATAACACCCCCTAAAAATGACCGAATCCAGGGCAAATTCTGATTTAATCGAGAGCAATAATTCCGCGATTGCCGGGATGAAACGTTTCTCGCACGAGGCAATGGCGACCACATTCGAGGTCATCATTGTTCACGATGATGAAAAATACGCCCGTCAGGCTGCGGCCGCGGCCTTTGAAGAGGTCGATCGTCTCGAAGCCGAGCTTAGCCGATTTATCGAAAACAGCGACATTTCACGCATAAACAATCTTCCCACAAATCAGCCCTTAGTCCTCGGCCTGGATGCATTCAAATGTTTACAGCTTAGCCGCCGAATTTACACCGAGACCAACGGAGCTTTTGATGTCACCATATGTCCGCTGTTGAGCCGCCAACGAAATGATGATGGAAGTTTCCGTGTCCCCACCGAAGAAGAGTTACATCACACCCGTCAACGCATCGGCACGAACCTTCTGAAATTAGACGAAGATGAACATACTATCGAGCTATCGGCCGGGCCGGTCCAGATTGACCTCGGTGGTATAGGCAAAGGTTATGCTGTTGACAGGATGGCGGAATTGCTGCGGGAATGGAGTATTGATACCGCCTTAATTTCCGGCGGTTACAGCTCCGTCTTGGCACTCGACGCACCGGCCGGTACAAAGGGCTGGCCTTTGACGCTAAGCAATCCGACCAACCGTAAAGAAGTATTGGCCCGTCCGAATCTGCAGGGCCGGGCACTGGGAAGCTCAGGCCTCAAAAAGGGTCAACACATTATTGATCCTCGTACAATGCAGCCCGTCAAGGGCAAACTCGCCGCATGGTCATCCGCCCCGGATGCCGCGACTGCTGATGCCCTTTCAACTGCGTTTATGGTTATGAGTCCCGATGAAATCGAAAAATATTGTTCGAGTCATCCGAACATATCGGCCATGATAATGTTACAAGAACCGAATAAAGACACACAGAAAAACAGGATTCTACGTTTCGGCTTCCGGCACAAGGAAGGATTATTCACATAGCGGCATAACAAGCTTTTATTTTTCTGCAATCGCTCTTTTAATATTCATTAATTCAGAAAGAACATATCGTGAACTGCGGGCAGGTGATAACCGGCTGTCACGGTCACAGGTCCAGTTTATGGGGAATTCTTTTATTTTGTAACCTTCCTTCTGGGCTCGCTTGATGATTTCTATATCGAACGCAAAGCCGTCCGTAATACCCTTGCCGTACAAATCTCGTGCAACGTCACCTTTATACATCTTGAATCCGCACTGCGTATCGGTAAGCTCGGAAGGAATTTTCATGTAATAAATGACAAACCAGTGGAACAGCTTTGAACATACACGGCGATATAGACTCTGCGCCTTTTCGATATGGCATCCGTCCATCTTTCTTGAGCCGTGTGCTATGTCACATACCCCTTTTTTCAGAAGGTCCAGCCCTCGAATACTGTCCTCGTACGGAACGCAACTGCCGCTGTCTGCGAACATTACGTATTGACCTTTTGTATATCCCATACCTGTACGCACGGCGTAGCCTTTACCCCGATGCAGCTCATAACGGATGACTTTAACTTTTACATCAGCCGGAACTTCAACATTTTTTGCGGCTCTGGCGGTTTTATCTTTGCTGCCGTCATCGACAATTATAATCTCACCCGCCAAATGATGAGCTACCAGGAACTCCGCGGCAGCTTTAATGTCACGGTCGATCTTTCCGTCTTCCTCATACACCGGTATAACAATCGATAGGTCCATCAATTACTTCCAATAACACTATATCCCGGGCATCGGCGTAAAACTCTTTTCCTATACTTTCAGGACATCTTTGTCACTGACGGCCTTGAAAATGCTGCCACGAGTTATAAATTTTGTTTTTGTTAGGAGTTCGGAGGAGTGAATCCTGAAGGTTGTTTCCATATTCCTTTTGTTTCTAAGAGCGGCACTTGCCTTCTCGAATATCTTTTGCTTCAAGGGACATGACAGGTCCGCGTCACTGACGATTTTCAAAAAGCGCTTTTTATGCCTGTTGGTAAAATCTTTTCCCTGCTCGAGCACAAAATAAACCTCATACAATGCTATAAGATAAACAACGGCCAATTCAATAGCTAATCGATAGAATTTAATATAATCTACTTTTTTAATGTATTCCTTGTACATTTTAGACTTTTCTTTATCTTTTTGATATTCCTTGTCCGCTTTTTTATACGGCCCCACCTGTTGGCATACTCGAAGTGTCATCAACAAGTTATCAACAGAGTTTTCAATATCTTCCTCCGGCGGGCATGAGCTATAGGTTTCTACAAATCCGCGCTGCAGAAAGTAACGAAACCAGTCTTCCGTGTTCCTGGTCGTGAATCCCCTGATGCAATCCGTCCATTTTCGGAAATCCTGCTCAAAAAAGTCGTATTTCGAGCCTGTCTTTTCTTCAAGGCGATAGACCTTCGTATATAAAAAATAATCCTGGAAAACCTCGCACTCACGATGTGTCTTACGGTTCTCGCCGCTGCGGTAGTACGGGCCTGCAACGCTGTTAACTATAGGATGTATAATCTGGTCGGCGGCGATATGTGTCAGGTGACCGGCTACGTATGCAAGTTTTCTATAATCGTCTTCATTCAGTTTAACATCGCCGTTTTTTCTTATCACGTCACGGAAAATAACCTCGACGAGCTTCAAGGGAAACTCATTCGGCCTGTGCGAATGCAAATGGTACGACCAGGGAGTCACACCCTTGGCCTGCACGAAACCTTCCGTGAGCATGTCCTTGACAGAGCTGGATATTTTAGTGTAGTAATAAAGGTCGGGCCCCATACTCCCGAGATTGACATACGCCTTGTAGTTCTTTTTCTTCGAGGTCTCGTCCAGGATGTTCGCAAATTCTTCATATTCCGCAATTCCTTTTGCTTTCAATGTTTGAATCGCCTTATGAGCGATGAGCATATGCGTAATGTTGGCCGGCATGATATTTTCCTTTCTAAGTACGGATAATCCTTTTTGTTGATAAAATCACATTTTCCGCTTATAATCAACCGAAATGTTATCAATTTGCGCTCGTAGCTCAGTAGGATAGAGCACCGGTTTCCTAAACCGGGGGTCGCAGGTTCGAATCCTGCCGGGCGTATTAAAAAAACATTTTGGTTCTTTGTAAATATTGTATATGAATAGCAGCCTAAGCTTACACAGGAACTTATGTTATCAGGATTTTAGTTCGAAAACAAAGGGAGCCTTTTAGTTTTTGGGAAACAATTTACAGTAATTTTGGCGTAGCATACTGTTTTTAATGGGCTTGTGTAAGTTCGAGAATTTTATACCCCCTGTTTGTAATGCCGTTAACCGCCCTAACATCTATAAAGTAGCAAAAGCAATTACGATAGCGTTATTTTGTTACCTTTCACTCTTGATTTTCGGGTCAAAATCTACTAAAATTGAACATTGTAATAAGAAGTTTTGAATATCAACAAATCACGAGGGAATTAAGTGTCAAATACTGATTATTCGCCGGTGGAACCTTTGCCGGGTCTGGTACAGAAATGCATTAAAGCTAATCTGGCCAAGGCATTTGCTTCAAAAGAGATTGTTATCGCGGTAGAAATCGATTGGCACGGCAGGATTGAAATAAAAAAACAAAGCTGGGATTTCTATTGGAATATTAAAGAGACTTTGCCGGAACAAGATTCTTTTTTGCATTTTGAAAAGGCACGGGATGCATATTTTGATAGTGACTTTCAACCAGATTATCTCTGTGAATATTGTTATCGATACTTTATCTTAGTTTCCAAATGGTTAAATAATCGAAATGACTCATATGTGCTGGAATTGCTGAGTAAATTATTGTCCTTGGAAAATTTTGCAATACGTTGGTATGATGACAAAACAGGAATAGCTACTGGTACAACAAGTCACAGAAACCCTGGATATCTACTTGCTCATCTCGGCAAAAAATCCTCTAACGATGATCCTAAATATCTACCAATAATTATGCTCAGGTCTTCTTCCGGCAATAAACTTTTTTACCATTATCGTCAATATCGCATATCAAATGATCCCGATTTTTCAATCTTTATGTATCCCGCTATAGGCCTTGAGGATAGAGCTGAATCTTTTACACTAATTGAATCACTTGCTAACGGTTTTTCACGTAAGTCCGATCCCAGAAGCAAGCCAAGGGCACAGTTGTTGGCAGAATCTGTAATACTCCCATTTCTCAAAACTTCTTTAGAAGAAAATAGTAATGAAAAATGTGACATTCATATCACTGACATCGGTGGTGGCAGTGGCATTATGCTTCGGCATATATGGGAGCATATACTTAGCAAGGACGGAACCGCTAAAGAAAATTGGTGTTTGAATGGTTCTATTATTGGTTTAAGAGTGCAAAATCCGGCTCGCCATTTCTCTAAGGGTTCAATCAGGGCAAATATGTCCTATTTGGATTATCAGCAAATAGACTATATAAATTGGATAAATAAACAGCCAGAGATGTTCCAATTAGATACTGTTTTAATGTGCCGTATTCTTAACAATCTGAGTTTATTTGACATCGAAGCGGTGGATGATGAAGGGGCACTGTGGTATATTGCGGGACAACAAAACCTTCCGGAAATTATGATTAGTCAAAAATACAATCCTATCTATTGTCTTAATCCGGAAAACTATTGCCCCAAAAATCTCATACACACAAATGCCAAGACCAGATTGTCAGAAGATCGTTCCGCATATAGAGTTATTTCTCTAACAGACTACTATAAAGCAATTGCAATTTGCATGGATATGAAAATAGAAGAGGACTTTTATTATTATCCTGTAAGAAAGTTCAACCCTTTATCTCTTTTGAACTCTAAAGACAGGAGTATTATTGAGAAATTATCGAGAATTGCCAAGCTGACCGTTATCGAAGATGTCGATTTGACGGCAAATTATTTGGTTAAACATATTCAAGAACATAATTTAAATTGTGTTATATCTGCAATTAATACTGACCTTCGCTATTCATCTCAAGTTCTTGCTGTTTGCGACAAGAGATATGAAAACTGTTTGCCCGGTATTAAAATATGCTGAAAATAATCACAAAACATCGCAAAACAAATTTCCTTTTGCCATCCGGATTGAGATGTTTGGCAAATTTGCCTACCGTAAATGTGTCTGCTGGTTGTGCGCATAATTGTGTTTACTGTTATACTAAGGGCTACTCTGTTTACCCCGGCGATGATTCAATCGAAATTTATGAAGATATGGCCGAGCGAATAGCTGATGAGGTTAAACGTAAACGCAAGAAGCCCGCTGCTGTTTACTTCTGCCCCTCATGCGATCCATTTCAGCCTATGCCGCAAATTCAGCAAGTTACTTTTGATGTAATAAAAACCCTGTTGGAAAATGATATTGGTGTTCAATTTATGACTAAAGGCAAAATACCCGATGAGATTTTTAAATTATTTGAGAAATACTGTTCCAAAATAGCTGGCCAGATTGGTATTACAACGATTGATGACGTAATCCTAAGCGTAATTGAGCCTGCTGCCGCTAAAGCCCATGAGAGACTTGACCATCTTGCAAGACTCATCAAAATGGGAATTCAAATAACCGCCAGGTGTGATCCTTTAATACCTAACATCACTGACAGTGATGAACAGTTACGAGATTTGTTTTTAGCGATTTCTAAAACTGGGTGTAAAGAAATTGCTGTTAGTTTTCTTTTTTTGAGGCCTGCTATAATATCCAGCCTAAAAAAGAATATTGCTGACATTAACATGCTTAAAAAAATTCTTGATCCTTTTTCAGAAGGAATTAATTTATCTATTGGCCTAAAAAACTCAACGGGAAAAATGTTACCATTGGAAGTCAGAAGGTCAAGTTTTAAAAGAATCAGAAAAATTGCGAATGATTACGACTGCAAGATACATATTTGTGGCTGCAAAAATAGCGATATTACAAACGAAAGCTGCTATATTACTCGTGAACTGGATAATTCCCAAGGCTGTCTATTTTCTTATTAAAAAACTGGATTTTGATGCAGATAAAGTTTATTATTAGCGATTATGATGGATCAAGATAGATAGATATAGCAATTCGATAATCGTCCACCCAACCGTAGTAAATCTCCATAAAATTACACCGGGGAAGTTTACAAATCATGATTTTGCTGATTATCGAGAGTAACAGGCTCGGCGCCCGATGCCGATATGCCCCGGCGCTGAAGCAATGAGCCTTCCAAACTATAAAGAGAAACCAGAGCTTTAAGATAGTTCGCAAACGCCTCTATCTCGGCTATCTGGCTGGCGACAAGGTCACGCTGAGTCTGTGCAACGAGTAAAGAAGTGGATTTGCCCACCCTGAATTTTTCCGTTTCCGCGCGGAGCTTTTCCTCCTGGAAATTACGTGTGGCCGCCGTCGCGGTAATTTGTTCGCGAGTGCGAGTCACCTCAATGTAAGCGGAACGAACGTCAACCTGTACAAGCTGTACAAGATTCTCCAGAGCTTTAAGCATTTGTTGTCTGCTGAGGACGGCACGGCTATATCTGGCGCGTGCGGCCTGGTTTGTCATAGGGTATTCGAATGTCAGCCCGAAGGTAACATCGTAACTGTCTTCGTCCAGATTACGCAGGGACCTATCGAAGGTATTGGCATAACCGGTCTTGCCGAAGTTGATAAACGCATCCATTCTGGGAAGCAAACCATTTTTAGTCTTAACCACCTCTAAATCACCCTGTCTTATTTGAAGACGCGCCTGGTTCAGATCCGGACGCATTTTCAGAGCAACCTGAACATGCTCTTCAACGTCAACAAGCTCGATCTCAGGCAAAGAGGTCTGATATCGTAGAATTATATCCCGACCCCATTCGATGTTCGGCGAAGGATTTAGAAGCCGGAGCAGATTTAGACGTTCCTTCGCAAGGTCACTCCGCACATTTATAAGGTTCTCCCGCCTGAGAGCAACCTCAGCCTGTGCAGCGGCCAGCTCGATTTCGGGAAGGTTGCCAATCTTGATTCTTTCCTGAACCTCGGCCAACTGCTGCTCGGCAAGGCTGAGAGAATCCGTATATATCTCGATTTGCTTCTGAGCGAGGGCGTAATCCCAGAATTTCGATTCGACCTCTTCCAGAAGAACCTCTGCAAATCCGCGCAGCTCGTACTCCGATATAAGGGCCTCTATTCCGGCCTGATGTACACTGGCCAAATTAGCACGTACATCCCTTCCCTGCAGAAGCGCCTGAGTGACATTGACTCCGAGACGATTAGAAGTAAATGTATCACTATACAGAGACGAATCTGTGTAACTTGTACTTCCGAGAAGTTCGAGGGTTGTACCGGTTGAAAAAAATTTGCCCATAGAAAGCGAGCCTGTAATGCTATCGACAATTTGACTTTCCGTGCTCGACCCGGCCCGTGAAAGCCTGTCGGCTACGGTTCTTCTCGGCGATACTTCCGCACCAAGGACAGGGTCAAAAACAGAACGTTCTTCTTCCTCGAATGAGCTCATTATTTCCGGATTCATTCTCTCGACAATAAGCGACCGATTGTTTTCCATAGCCATAAGAATTGCTTCCTGGACACTGATTGTCAGAGGTTCTTCAGCCGTCCCGGTACTGTTTGCTTCGCCGGAGTCGGTCTCAGATGCTTCTGATTCCTGCCTGGGGACGTCCCCTTCATATTGATCGGCGACCAATAATGCTAAAGACGGTAAAAAGATTCGTGAAGCAAACATAAAGACGAAAAATGCTGAGGCCAAATTTCCAGTAACCATGAGCATTCCCTTTAAATAGAATCAATCTAAAATTAAGCTACTCGCCGCTTCCGCCGCTGGACATTGCACCAGGTTTTCGACGTTCAAAAATGGAATAAACAACAGGAACAAATATTAGTGTGATGACCGTTGAACTGAGCAAACCTCCAATGACGACTCTGGCCATGGGAGCCTGAGCCTCACCTCCTTCACCAAGGCCGAGGGCCAACGGTACCAGACCAAAAATGGTCGTGGTTGCCGTCATTAGAATCGGCCGCAGACGCCTTCTTCCGGCTTCTTCTATAGCTTCACGGATCGGCATTGAGGCTTTTCGACGAAGAAGGTTGGTATGATCGACAAGAAGAATCGCATTATTGACTACAATTCCTCCAAGCATAATACTTCCAATAAATGACTGCACATTAAAGGTCGTACCCGTGAAGAAAAGCATTAGAATGACCCCTATCGCCGCCAGAGGGACGGAGAACATCACAACGAAGGGATCGCGTAAAGATTCATACTGGCACGCCATTACCATATAGACCAATACAAGAGCAAGAATGCAGCTCAGCAGCAGTTCACGAAACGATTTCTGCTGTTCTTCATAATCACCTCCGAAACTAATGCTAAAATCCCGGGGGACAGGAACCGTTCTTAAAAGTTCACGGATGTCAGAGAGAACCGAGTTCATTTTTCTTCCACTGATGTCGGCCGAAACTGTAACAACACGCTCCTGGTCCATACGTTCAATCCGCACAGGACCGCTTTGAGCCTGTACGGTCACTACATTTTTAAGTACAACCGGCAGACCATCGGAGTTGACTAAGGTCAAATCGAGAATCTCACTCATATTCATTTGCTCGGCATCCCTTAGCTTGACCAGAATTGTAAATTCATCGCCGGACTGGCGATAGTAACCGGCGTTTGTTCCTGAAAGTATAGTTTGAAGGGCGTTGGCGATTTTTGAAACACTTAAATTCATATCGGCGGCCTTCTGGCGGTCTATTAAAATCAACTCTTCGGGACTTCCGGATTCCCGACTGACCTGGGCGTCGGTAACTCCTTCCACAGATTCCACGAGAGTCTTGATTTGAGCCGCTAATGCATCCGCCGTCTGAAGGTCATGGCCGCGGATTTCAACCTGAATCCTGTCGTTTCCCGTGGTCCCCATGCGGAGTATAAATAATCCCTGGCCTGCACGAGTTCGAATGATCATCCCGGGAATATTACTGAGCTTACGGCGAAGGTCCGCTGCAATTTCCTCGCTCGACCTGATACGCTGGGACTGCGATTTGAGTGAGATGCGAATACTACCTGTATGTCCCCCGGAACCACGCCATCCACCTCCGCCTACGCTCGTTACTATGTTCTGCATTTCAGGAACAGATTCGTCGATGATCTCCTCGATGACTTTAGTCTTTTCATCCAGCAAATCCAGGCGGGTGCCTACCTGCATTTCGCTGTTAACTCTAACCTCACCTTCATCCGTGCTGGGCATCAATTCCGCTCCGACATACGGAATAAGAAGCAGGCTTAGCGTCATTATAAGAACCGCAATCAATACCACGACGAAACGATGATTCAGGGATATGTGGAGAAGTTTCTTGTAATTATTTTCCAGTCGCTGAAAAAACCTTCCGCTTATTTCAAATATTCGTCTCCAGATATCGGGCTTTTGCAGGTCATCCTTTGAAACAGAAGGAAGAATACGCACAGAGAGCATCGGCACCAGCGTCAATGCCGCTCCCAGAGAACACAGAAGCGAAAAAGCAACCACAATAGAAAGTTGCTTGAACATTATGCCGGACATGCCCTGGATAAAAATCAGCGGCAAAAAAACCACCATTGTGGTTAGAGTGCTTGCAATTATGGCCGAAGTGACTTCCTCGGTGCCGTTGATAGCCGCTCGTTCCGAAAAATCCCCCGATTCCCGCATTCGAAAGATATTTTCAAGCACCACAATGGCATTGTCAACGAGCATTCCAATTCCGAGAGCAAGCCCACCCAGGGTCATAATGTTAAGGGTAAATCCTCCAAAATACAGCAAAGCAAAAGTGGCTATTATCGAGACCGGAATAGCAGTGGCAATGATTACGGTGCTTCTGAGATTACGCAGGAATACAAGCAGCACAACAACGGCCAGAATTCCTCCGAAAATCGCGGAAGAGCCCACGTTCCTGATGGAACGCTGAATATAGTCGGAGGTGTCAACAATAGGTATTATTTTAATCTGTGGAATGTCACGATTAATACCTCCGAGCTCCCTAAGCGCACCACGTGCGACCTCTACGGTATTCTTTCCCGATTGTTTGCTGACCGATAGCCTCACGCCCGGCTGGCCGTTGACACGAACAATTCTCGTTACCTTTTGCCAGGAATCTTCGATTGTAGCAATTTCCCTCAATTGAATCGGCACTCCCTGGCGAATTGCGATGACCGTATCTCCCAGTTGCTTCATATCTGTATATTCGCCGGGCGTTCTTATGGTTATTTCGAAGTTTCCCTTTTCGATGGTTCCGGCAGGAATATTAACATTTCCCTCGCGTACACTCGCTATAATTACATCCAGAGGTATGGACAAGGCGTTTATCTTGGCCGGATCGAGATTTACGTGAATTTCCCGCTCAAGCCCTCCCCAAATGTCAACAGCAGCCACACCAGGTACCCGTTCGAGACGATATTTAACCTCGTCTTCCAGAATTTGTCGGGTCTGTACCGGGTCCAGCTTGCTGGATGCACCAAGAATCAATATCGGGAAACTGGCGAGGTCAAATTTTCGAAGTGTGGGTCTGTCAACTTCCTCCGGCAGACGTTGAACAACGCGGTCAAGACGGTCGCGGATATCATTTGCGGCGGCATCAAGGTCGGTCCCCCAGGAAAAAGTCACCCGAACCGAGCTTCGGCCTTCAACCGATACGGAACTGACCTCCTCCACTCCCGGCACGGCACTCATGGCCTGTTCAATCGGACGTGTTATGAGTTCCTCGATTTCTTCCGGACCGGCGTTCGTATAACTACAGGATATACTCAAGGTCGGGTACGAAATATCAGGCATAAGATCGATCGGCAACCGTAAAAGCGAGATGATGCCCAGAAGGATTACTATCAATACAACCATAATAGTAAATATGGGGCGGTGGACAGCAAGGCGTGATATCTTCATCGTTATTATCCTGATTGCCGGCCGGCGGGAACAACCTTTGATTTATTATCCTTTTCCTGAGGTGCTGAAACCGGAGGATTATTATCCGGAAGTGCGATTTCCGCTCCATCCTCCAGAAGATGATTGCCCATGGTGGCCACCAATCCTGAAATTTCCGGTTCCAGAATTTCAGCTAACTCATCATTTATAATACCAACTTTCACAGGCACAAAGCGAGCCTTGAGATTTTCCTGCTCGATAATAAAAACACCCTGTTTGCTATCCCTCTTAACCAAAGCGGTCAGAGGAGCCAGTGTGGCATTTTCATGGCTGGCGAATTCGATTTTCGCCCTTACGAACATGCCGGGCTTAAGAAGTTGTTCGGAGTTTGGAATTTCCATTTCCACCCTCGCCTGCCTTGAGCTTTCTTTGAGAAGCGGTGCTATCCGAACAATAATACCGTTAAAAGTTTTATCCGGATAAGCATCCGTGCTAATAACTGCATACTGATTAATTTCGATCTTCGGGTAGTCTTTCTCAACTACGTAAACAACCGCGGTCAATACGGTATTTTCGAGAACCGAAACTATCGGCTGATTAACCTGTAACAATGCACCTTCGTCCACGAATCGTTCGCCTACCACCCTGGTTTGGTCATCGGTTTCCCAGAAAGCCTGAACCCTCGTATAGGACAGTTTGAGCTGAGCACCTTTTAAAGCCGCTTCCTTTTGGGTCACCTGAGCGAGTGCGACTTTGAGCTGTGTACGACATGAATTATACGCGGCCTCGGATTCATCCATTTCAGAAGCCGAGGCGATTTGTTTTTCACGAAGCGTTTTAGCTCTTTCGTACTCCCGCTTGGCAAGGTCGAGGTCGCTGGCACAATTTTCGGCGTTCGCCTCGGCAACCTGTAATTCCGCCCTGGCCTGTTCAACCTGCTGGGTAAACTCTTCATCATCGAGAATAGCTATCAACTGATTCTGTTGAATCGTATCTCCAACATTTACAAGAAGTTGCTTAAGCCAACCGGACACTTTCGGCGCAACAACAAATTGAGATTTTGGTATAAGAGAGCCGGTAAAAATTCCGATATCTCTAATAACACCTTTATGTATCGGTTGTGTCTCAACGGCTACCGGGACGGATATGCGAGCATCTTCCGGATTCTTTGAGGCATTAATTCGCTTAAATGTCAGCCAGCCTGCCGTCACAACAACGGCAAGAATGAAAAAGGCAAAAAGGAATTTCTTCATTTTTCTTCCAAAAACCGGTTATTATCCCGCCATACAGATTGGCGGATAAATCAGAAATCTGATTTTTATTGTAAATATCTTAATCAGTTTCTTCGTAAAAGTCAACATTACGTAGATCAAAAGGGCTTTTACCTTAAAAAGATAATACATAAGTTCTTGCATTATACCGGATTTAAGGCTACAATGTTCGTTTTAATCAGCAGGTCTTATTGCGAACTGCTATTACCTCAATAAAACGGACTCCGCTAATGAGTAATAAAGAATCGGTAACAAAAAAAGAAGAGAAAACGCATGGGTGGCTCCGCCGGAATGCCCCGAAAGCGGTTGTCATCATCGCCGCGATAGCAGCGCTGACTTTGATTACGAAAATACCAAAGAAAGAACAGCATGCCGCCCCGACTGAAGCGGTCCCGGTGAACGTTAAGGTTGAGACAGTTGTTGCAGAACCTCAGTTCGCCGAAACATTCGACCTGCCGGCAATCGTCGAACCGAACCGGATAGTTACTGTCTCTGCCGAAGTTGAAGGACGTATAGAGAAAATACCCTCGGTAGAGGGAAGCAAGTTAAAGACGGGTGATTTGCTAATCAGGCTAAACTCAGATCTTATCCGGCCCCAGTTCGAGATTGCCGAAGCACAATTCAACCGCGACAAGATCGAGTTCGAACGCATGAAGGAATTAGTAGAAAAGGACGCTACCTCTCGCAGCGACTTAGATGATGCCACCGTCCAACTGGCTACCAGCAAGGCACAGCTTGAGGAGGTCAGCGCACGCCTGGAACGGACCCAAATCATCGCCCCTATAAACGGTGTTTTGAATAATCTGATGGTTGAACAAGGTGAGTATGTTCAGTCCGGCACGCCGGTCGCCGAAATAGTGGATACGGACATGGTTAAGGTAGTGGTCGATGTACCCGAACGGGACATTACGTTCTTCACTGTCGGCCAAAATACCGAGGTCTTTCTGAATTACAGGGACAAGGAGAAATCACTGGCCGGAACAATCACATTTATCAGCGAACTCGCAGACCAGCAAACCCGCTCGACAAGCATGGAGATTACACTGGCCAATAAGGAAGGTTTCTTGCGCAGCGGGCAGATTGTTCGTGTCCGCCTGACTCGTCAGAATATAAAAGATGCCGTATTAATTCCCCTGTTGGCCGTGATACCGATGGAAAACGGTTATGCTGTTTACGTCGTCAATTCCACAGAGGCTCAACGACGCGAAGTGAAACTCGGAATCATCAAAGCAGACCGTGTACATGTAAAATCCGGCCTGGAGCCGGGTGATAAGTTAATCATTGCAGGCCATCGTTTCGTCGCTCCGGGACAAAAGGTAAATGCCGTTGTAGAAAACGAATAGAACACAATGCTAATCACCGATGTTGCCATCAAAAACCGGACCACTGTAGCCGTCCTCGCCTTTATCATAATCCTGATGGGAGGATACAGCTATCTTTCTCTGCCTCGCGAGGCGTTCCCGGACATTCCGATACCATACATTTTAATCAACACGACGTA
Source organism: uncultured Pirellulales bacterium (assembly GCA_964570855.1). GTDB lineage: Bacteria > Planctomycetota > Phycisphaerae > Sedimentisphaerales > Anaerobacaceae > JAFGPS01. Next base: position 28,879 of record CAZMZR010000021.1, on the reverse strand, counting down.
TGAAGGAGTATCACCCGAAGACATCGAGACCTCCGTCACAATGAAAATTGAGAAGGAGTTAAACAGCATTCGCGGCGTTAAAGAAATCCGCTCCAGCAGCGCCGAAGGGCTATCGATGATTAGCGTGGAGTTCGACCCGGATGTGCCGACCGAAGTCGCCCTCCAACGAGTGCGCGACCGGGTGGACCTGGCAAAAGGAGAGCTTCCAAGTGACGCTGAAGAACCTGTTATCAGCGAGATAAATTTTGCGGAATTCCCCATCATGCTTGTCAGCATATCAGGCGATGTATCACCTATCCAGCTCAAGGAAATTGCGGATACTCTCCAGGACACACTCGAAACAGTTCCCGGCGTACTCAAAGTGGATGTCATGGGTACGCTGGAACCGGAAATACGGCTGGAATTCGATCCCGAGCGACTGGCAATGTATAACCTGACTATCTCGGAGATTCTGGCGCTTATCCCTTCGGAAAATGTTAACATCTCCGCCGGTGGTTTGGAAACAAGGGGTACAAAATTTAACGTTCGTATTCCAGCCGAACTTGTCACGGCAGAAGATGTGGACCATCTGCTGCTTACCGTCCGCAATGATAAACCTATCTATCTGGCCGACGTTGCAAATGTACGGGCAACCTTCAAAGACCGAACCAGCTATTCACGTCTTAACGGTACCGACAACGTCACGCTGAGCATCCAGAAGCGGGCCGGCGCCAATGTCGTACATATATCCGATTATATAAAGGTCGTTCTCGACAAGGCACAACAGCAGATTCCCGATGCAGTCAAATTCGATATCACCTTTGATATGTCCAAGTATATCCGCAATATCGTGGCGGATCTTGAGAACAATATCCTGGCGGCGCTGATTCTGGTTACATGTGTGCTGCTGCTTTTTTTGGGCTGGCGTTCGGCCACGATAGTGGCAATGATTATACCACTGAGCATGCTTATCACTTTTTTTCTCATCCAGATGCTCGGTTTCACGCTGAATATGATTGTACTGTTCTCCCTGGTACTTGTTCTTGGTATGCTCGTAGATAACGCCATCGTGATTGTGGAGAACATCTACCGGCACGTACAACTTGGGTATAACCGGTTTGAAGCAGCGATTCTCGGTGCTCGCGAGGTCGCATGGCCGGTGGCAACCTCCACACTGACAACGGTGTGCGCCTTTCTGCCGCTGATGTTCTGGCCGGGCATAATGGGCGATTTTATGAAGTATCTGCCCATCACCCTGTCATTGGGGCTTTTGTCTTCACTGTTTGTTGCGCTTATATTCAGTCCGACTATCTGCTCGATCTGGGCCGGTCACTCGGCCAAAGAGCGGCAGGAAAGACATTGGTTCCTTGACAGCTATCGACGGATACAAAAAATCGCTCTTGAGTTTCCTGGAATAACTTTGTTTTTAGCCGTATGTCTCTTATTCGCTATGGTTAACCTATATGCGAAGATCGGCAAGGGCACAGAATTTTTCCCGGAAGGCGACCCGGAACGGGCCATGATTGATGTACGTGCTCCACAGGGCACAAATATTCAGGAAACGAATCGCATCGTACGTAAACTCGAAGAGCGTCTCGAGCCTTATCAACCTTACATTAAACACATGGTCACAAATGTCGGCGCCTCGGGCGGCGGTTTGGACCTTGTGTCCAGCGCCGGCGGCCCGCATCTGGCCAACATCACACTTACATTCTACGATTATGCCGAGCGTGAGCGGCCTTCTTTGGAGATAATTTCCGAGATTCGAAAGGACATCGCCGATATCTCAGGCGCGGAAATCAAGATTGAACGAGAAGAGGACGGCCCGCCGACAGGTGCACCGATTACCGTGCGTATTATTGGAGAAGACTTCAAGATACTTGAGTCACTTAACAGCCGGGCCCAAAGAATGATTGCCCAGGTCCCTAATGTTGTTAACCTTAGAAGCGACCTTGAAGCAACTCGTCCCGAGCTGGCCTTTACAGTCAATCGTCGTAACGCAATGCTTCTCGGAGTCAATACCGCTGTTGTCGGGAACTTTTTGAAAATGGCCATCTTCGGAAGCAAAGTCGGAACCTATCGTCAGTACAATGACGAGTATGATATTACCGTCCGCCTGCCTCTGGCCCGACGAATCAATATCGACGAACTTACACAACTGCAGATACCAAACACATCCGGCAATGCCGTGCCGTTGAGTTCGCTCGGGCATTTTAAATACCAGGGTGGATTCGGGACTATCAATCACGTGGACCAGAAGCGTGTCGTAACAATCACAGCCAACACCGAAGGCCGACTCAGCTCCGATGTCCTCAGAGACGTACAGGCTAATTTAGCAGATATTGAATTGCCCTCCGGTTATGAAATAAAATACGCCGGAGAGAAGGAGACCGAAGATGAATCTCGCGCCTTTCTGAGCAAGGCATTCGGTATTGCTTTATTGCTTGTCATCCTTGTGCTTGTAATCCAGTTTAACTCGATGATGATACCGCTGATTATAATGACAACGGTTATTTTGTCACTCATCGGCGCACTTATGGGATTGCTGATTTGCGATTTGCCTTTCGGCATCATCATGACGGGAATCGGTGTGATAAGTCTGGCCGGCGTGGTAGTAAATAATGCCATTGTTCTGCTCGCCTATACGCGACAATTACAGCAGCGGGGCATGGACATAATGAGCGCCGCGGCGGAAGCCGGTGTCACGCGCCTGCGTCCCGTGCTGCTGACCGCCGTAACCACGGTTATCGGCCTGATTCCTATGGCAATCGGGATATCCTACGATTTCCATACTTTTTCATGGGCGACGAAAAGCGAATCCGCCCAGTGGTGGCGTAATATGGCGGTTGTTGTTATATTCGGCCTCAGCTTCGCAACCATCCTGACGCTGGTCGTAGTTCCTTCCCTGTATGTCATGTTCAGCCGTCTTTCGATAAGGCTGGGATTCAAAGAAGCACAAGTCAAACAGCAATAGTAAAAACGGGAATTACAGGCTCGGATATCGCCGAGTGTACCCGATACTGCTTTAGGAAAATACAAATCAGCCCTTGTCTTTTATTCCGAGATCGTCTTTTGTGATTATACTCTCGAATGTATAGCCGGCTTCAGTGATATTTTCTTCGGCCCCTTGTTTGCGGTCTATCACACAGACGATTTTTTTAACCGTAGCCCCGACTTCGGTAATAATTTTAGCTGCTTCGATGACCTGTCCGCCTGTGGTTGCAATATCCTCGACCAGCAGGACGACATCGCCGGCTTTCAGGATTCCCTCGACCATTTTCCCTGTGCCGTATCCTTTCTTGCTGTTGCGAACAATTATCCATTTCTTCCCGGACTCTATCGCAGTAGCAGCAGCCAGAGCCACTCCGCCTAACTCAGCTCCGGCGATTAAAGTGACGTCATCGGTGATATGTTCGGCGAATTCCTCACCAAGCGCCTGAAGTATATCCGGGCAGGTCTCGAATAAATACTTATCGAGATAGTATTTGCTTCGTTTGCCGCTGCGAAGGATGAAATCACCCTCCAGATAGGCCGTTTCTTTAATCCGTTTTATTAACTCATCTTTTGTCATCAGATACAGTCCTTAACATTATACATTATCACTGATACTACCGAGCCAATCTTCTAATTTGTCTGCCTCTGAGGTTAATAAAGTGTCTTACTATCTACTTATTTTGCACTAGTACCGATTGTTCAAAAATCTTGTTTTTATTGTATCCAATCTCAAAGTGCCATAATCCTTCCTGGTCGAGGCTAACCATCGGCAACCAACCCCACAGAGCTCCCTGGCCAAATTCGACTTCGCTTGCTTTATAGACTCCTTCTGGACTTAGCCACCGCCAGGTAAAATGCGCTCTTGCCGGAACATCCTGACAAACAACCAGCGGCGTAATCTTTGTTCCCAAAGTTGTCGTCTGTGATATTTTACCTGATTCCACTGCCGCTACAAATCTTTTAGTATCCGGGTTCTTTAGTAGTTTATCCCATGCGTCAAGGCCAACTTCCATCTTCACCAACGCGACCGCAGAAGCAAAATCAGGCACAGGCTCTAAGGGTACTTGACTTTCGATGTTTCCAAGAAGAATCCGAACAATACTGTTTGAAATAGTATCAAGCCATTTCTGCTTCTGCTCATCCTTCATGCGTTCAGGAAACCACTCAGCCCATAAACAAAATGCTGCTGCTTCAGAATCACTGTGAAGATAAAGCCCCCACCCAACCATGTTGTATTGCCGGAAAAAGGGCCTTTTCCAAATAATACTTCCGCCTTTACCTACACTAAAAAATCTGACGGGTCTTGCTGGTGCGAACGGTTTTGGGTTTCTCTCTAAAACCTCCAATACAGAGTAGCTTACTTTTTCGTTGATGAGTTTCTTCTCGTGTAGCAGCTCAAAGTACTTAACTATGGCCTTTGCAGTTCCATGTTGAGGCAACAGGTCCATTTCCGACAAAACCTTTTTGGAAAACACCCTTGTGTCTAAAATCTTCGGAAGAACCCCTGGATCGGGGATAATCTTGTCACTAAGGCCATTGATTCCAAGTTCGCTGGCCAGGGCATTGACACGGTCGTATCCAACCATCGCTGCTAAAACGCCTGTAGCCTCATTGTCACTGACCCCTATCATTTTGTCGAGTGCTTGTGAGACTGTGCAAGTTTCTTTCTTGCCATTTCTTTCAATGGTTACTGATTTGGACAAATCAAGCTGACCCGAATCATGTTGTCGGATGACCTCGAGCAGCACGAATACTTTTACAATACTCGCGAGGCATGCCGGTTGCCCCGGACGATATTCAACAATTTTTCCGGTTTTGAAATTCTTACCGTAATAACCAACCTCAGCTGGACATTCTTTTGTTAATGCAATTAGTTCCTCGATACTACTGACAGAACTGCGGGGCTCTTTGAAGTTTCTTTCATTAATACACCAAGCCAACTGAGGCCAAACCAAAACAACACCAATAATCAAAAACGCCCAGCCAAGTGAACGTTCCAGCACAAGCTGGCTTTTTTTTATTGGAGCCCTTGATTTATTTTCAGAGATAAGTCTAAGTTTGCGATATATACTAAGTTGCCACGAAACGCACTTTTTGGGGGAAAATATAGTCCAACCGCCTAGAATCATGAACGCCCCGACAAAAAATAGTATCATATTATTCGCCATCTATACATTGAGCTCGACTTTTAAATTCAATGATGAACGGTAACTTTTGAGGATCGGCGTTACAACGCTTTTGATGAATTCATCAACCTGTTGTGGTGCACGGCCGATGTATTTGTTTGGATCCAGCACTTTATCGAAGTCAACTTTTGTAAAACTGATATCGGCTTTGAGTCGATCGATTAAATCATTGGCCCTGCCGAATTGTTTCACCTGTGCCGCGGCTGCGTGTGAATGGAGCCTGATTTTTTCGTGCAATACCTGCCTGTTGCCGCCGGCTTTTACCGCAGCCATAAGTATATTCTCCGTGGCCATAAACGGCAGTTCGGCGGCGACACGGGCGGCGATGACTTTCGGATAGACCACGAGAGAGCCCGTGACATTGATTAGGATTTGTAAGATCCCATCTACGGCCAAAAACGCTTCGGGAATCACAATCCTCCTGTTGGCCGAGTCATCGAGCGTTCTCTCAAGCCACTGCTCACTGGCCGTCATCATCGGACTGGTAGCCAGACTCAATACGAATCTGCTCAGGGCAGTTGTCCTCTCACAGCGCATCGGATTTCTTTTGTAAGCCATTGCCGATGAGCCGATTTGTGTTTTTTCGAAAGGTTCCTCAACTTCCTTTAGATTTGCAAGAAGCCGAATATCGTTGCACATTTTATGAGCCGATTGGGCGATTGAAGCCAGGGTGTTTACAACAAGAGTGTCAATTTTTCGCTGGTACGTCTGGCCGGTTACGGCACAGAGTTTTTCAAAGCCGAAGGCGGATGCCACGGCCTTATCAAGCTGTTTGACTTTGCTGTGGTTGCCGTCGAACAGTTCGAGGTAAGAAGCCTGTGTGCCCGCAGTCCCTTTAACTCCCCTAAAGGGGAGCGTTTCAAGCCGATGCTCTATTTCCTGCAGGTCCATCACAAACTCATAGCACCATAACGTGGCCCTTTTGCCGACGGTAGTCAACTGGGCCGGCTGGAAATGTGTAAAACCAAGGGCTGGTAGTGAACGATGCTTCTTCGCGAAACCGCTCAACTGATTTATTACAACCGCTAATTTGGCAGCAATTAACTGCAGGGCTTCCCGCATTATTATCAAATCGGCGTTATCACCGACGTAGCAGCTTGTCGCACCGAGGTGAATTATAGGGGCTGCTTTCGGTGCCGCATCGGCAAAGGTATAAACGTGGGCCATAACATCATGACGGAACTGCTTTTCATAGCGTGCCGCTTTTTTGAAATCGATATTATCAATATGTTTGGCCATCTGGTTAATCTGGTTCTGTTTAATATCCAGGCCGAGCTTCTTTTGTGCCTTGGCAAGTTCCAGCCACAGCCTTCGCCATGTGCTGAACTTTTTCTGAGCCCCGAAAAGCTCCGCCATTTCCCTCGACGCGTTTCTCTCAACCAGAGGACTTACAAATACATCTTTGTTTTCTGCCATATTTTTCACCAGCGTTTAATTTTTTTTCCTGTTTATTTTTGCCTGATGTTCGGCCAACAGTTTTTCGATTTGCTCAATATCATCCCTGCTCAAATCCCAGTTCGATGCCGGAGCTGTTTCGATAATTTGACTCGGCCTTCGCGCTCCTACGATGGCGGCGGTCAATTCGGCCCGGCGAAGGACCCAGCTAATAGCCAATTGTGCACAGGTCTTGCCGTTTCGTTTTGCAATTTCTTTGAGACTTTCTACAAGTTCTAAAGTAGCACCAAACCGAGGCTCCCGGAAATCAGGATGTCTTTTCCGATGGTCGTCCGGAGCTAAACCCGAAAGGCGTTGCGGACTGAATTTGCCCGTGAGCAGCCCCCTCTGCATCGGGCTATATGCAAGAACTCCCATCTTATTTCGGGCACAATAGTCCAGAAGCTCATCTTCCACTTCGCGATGGAGCATACTATAAGGCGGCTGAAGCGATACGACCGGCCCGATTTGGTGGATGCGTTCGAGCTGTTCAACATTGAAGTTGCAAACTCCAGGATAACGAACCTTGCCTTCATCGGCCAATTTGAGCATTTCTTCCCATGCCTCTTCGATATCCTCTTCCGGGTCGGGCCAGTGCATCTGGTAAAGGTCTATCACATCAATATTGAGCCTTTTCAGGCTGTTGTGACATTCGTTGCGGATGCTGTCTCTTTTGAGCCGGGTTACCTTTTCCTTCTTTTCGTTCCACAATATGCCACACTTGGTTGTAATAATCGGTTTATGGTCTGTTTGCTTAAGGGCTTTTGCGATAAGCTCTTCGGAATGACCCAGTCCGTATGCCGGCGCCGTATCTATCCAGTTGATACCCGCATCCAGTGCCGCTAAAATCGCACCGATTGCCTCGTCGTCGTCCTGCGGCCCCCAGCCGAATTCCCACGGCCCGCCCATCGCCCAGGTGCCCAGGCCCACCGTCGTTAGTTCCAAATCCGTTTTGCCCAATCTTCGCTTCTGCATAACATATTCCCTGTATTATAATAACCGCTTAATAACATATTATGATGTTGACTGTTTATCAAGTCTTTTGTACGGTTCAAGCCGGTTATTGTCTCTGTTGTATAACCGAAATCGACTCAGGAAGTTGATTGGAGCATATATGAAGAAAAAAAGTTACCTGACTCAGCGCGTCCTTTTGGGTCTGTTGTTGATTCTGCTGTCGATATTTTTCTATACGGCACACTTTCTTATTTTTAGAGATACACATCATATCTTCATCTATCTATTGGGCGATATTGCTTTTGTCTTTATAGAAGTGTTGCTTGTTACTCTAATCATACATCACATATTGGGCGAAAGAGAAAAGCGCGCCATGTTGAAAAAACTGAACATGGTTATTGGGGCTTTTTTCAGTGAAGTGGGTACACCTTTATTAAGGCACTTTACAAAATTCGATGCCAATGCCGAGAAACTTTCAAAGCATCTGATTGTTGATAATGACTGGTCACCCGAACATTTTACACAAATGCAGGTTGTACTGCAAAACCACAACCATGAAATCGACAGCCGTATCGGAAATCTTCAGGGCCTTCAAAGTTTTATTGTAGGCAAACGGGCTTTCTTACTGCGATTGCTGGAGAATCCCAATCTGCTGGAGCACGAGAAGTTTACCGAGCTTCTCTGGGCGGTTTTTCATCTTGCCGATGAACTATCCTACAGAACGTCCGTAACGGATTTGCCCGAAACGGATTATCAACACCTCAGTGGAGACATAAAAAGGGTATATCGATTGCTGGTACGCGAATGGCTTTCTCACATGGAGCATCTGAAACACGATTATCCTTATCTTTTTTCGCTCGCCGTCAGAACCAATCCCTTTGATCCCAGCGCTTCGGTAGAAGTAAAATAGAAATGAAATTATCGACTTAGAATTTGTTTCAAGATGCCGGCTTACAACTGATAGGCATCCTGACTGTTTGTTTTATTCATGTGCAAAATGAAATCAGCACGTTCCGGGAATTCCTGTAATAAAACCTCTCTGCCGGTCTTTTCGATGGTAAATCTTTTATTCTGTTGAACTTTTACTTTCGTGATATGTTTCCGGTCATTAAGAAATATTAACTCAGAGAAGCCCTGCCCATCCAGAAATTCCAGCTTCATTGCATAGGCGGTATCTTCATCTACAGAATTATTCTCTTCATCTTCAATTACAGAAACTATAGTGGGAGTTATTTTCCCATCTGCATCAATCACATCGATAATGATCTGTTTCATTCTGCTTTCGATAATTTGATTCAGAAGTTGTTCAATGAAAATATCGGGTATCGCCGCAGAGCTTAGACGATATCGTGTCTTAGACCGTGCTCTAACTTCACCAACAGTCATAATCCCATCCTCATCCAGAATTATTTCAAGGTGGCTGATACCGACCGTGCCGCTCGTTTCGCTCTGCCAGATAAACTCGCCGAGATTATTTGTTCCTCGAAAAAGTACTGCCTGCTCCCGAATACCTCTCCCATATAAATGGCCCGCCGCCTGTATATTAAACAAGGCATCGCTGTCGGAATCGGTAATGACATCTATCATAAATCCGATTGTTTGCTCTTCCGAATTTTTTATCAGGAAATAACCTTGCCGATTTTGGTTGTCTAAGAAACTGTTGAGCCCTTTGTCTTTGACTGCCTTTACAACTTCAATACCGTTTTCAATTCGTTGGTTATCTTCAAAACTCAGGCTTTTTATGATTTGTTTGAAGACATCCTCTGCAAAATCAATATCGTTCGTAAACTGATGCACTTCAATATTAAGACGGCGATCGTTCGGTAATTCCGTAGTGCCTAAAAAAATACTAAGAAGTAATTCAGGCCTTTCAATATGTGCCCAATCGACAGTCAGGCCGTTTATTTGTTCCTGATTCATTTCTATAATTTCACCATCGACCTCAACGGCCTTCTGCTCATACCAAATTTTTGGAGGTATAGTCTCGGGAGCAAGCAGGTATTGACAGTAAGCAACAGCTACGGGCTTATCGGAACTGACGGCGAAATTGCTGCTCAACGTATAAGTATTTTTGTGATATCGCCACTGTTTTTCACTGTACCATCCGTTCCCGACAGGTACCGATACAGAAAGACCCATATGAGTTAATTCTATAGGTTCAGAGAAAATAAGGGCGGATTTCACCGAAACCAAGATATAAGCCGCCAGCAAAGCCAGGACAAACAGCCCCAAAAGTGCTATTTTATCGGTCTCAAATTTTTTTGATCCAAAATTTCCACTCATATATCCGGTAATAGTAATTTATAAGTGTATATTTTGCAAGCGCACCTTTAAAACCGTACGATACTACAAAAACAAACCGGCAAGATTTTATAAAACTTATTTTGTTCACCACCGGACAATTTATATATTATATATGAGTTCCTGAATAATTAAGTAAGTGCCGGAAATGACCTAACAAAGAATTTTGTGATAATTCGATTAGGAATTCCGCACCAGGCTGATACACAGGAGAGGTAGATATGAGTGAAATGGTGACGCTTCAAAGAGACAAGTTAGAGATTATTTTAAGGACTGTAATCAGCGAAAAAGTACCTGCTATAATGTCTTATTTATCCAAAGGCAAATGGCACGTCGCAAAAGTAGTCCTGACTAATCTTAAGGGAAAACGGCTGAGTATTGAAAGTATTCGTGCAAAAAAGAAACAGCGACCAATCAATATACAGGTCGGCCAGCCTGTAGGCATATCATTCAAGCATGAATACGGTAAGTATGTCTTTGACACGACGGTCATGGGCCTCGAACTGCCCCCGGTACAATCCGCAGGAGACCTTACAGCCGAAGAAAATCGAGGCTGGGGCGGATCAATAGTACTTGATGCACCGGACAGGATCGAAGTGATACAGAGAAGAAGCTATTTCCGTGTTGAAGTTCCACAGTCGCTGAAGGTCAGGGTATTACTCTGGCACCGCAGCGCCAAGCACGAAACGAACAACCAGATGCATGACAGGACGGAACAGTCCACAGGTCCCGGAGCGTTACACAAATGTTGTCAGGGCAGGCTCCTTGACATTTCCGCCGGAGGTGCGCAAGTCGTAGTGCCAAACGAAAGCCTTAAAAATTATCCAACGGCCGATGAGCAAGAGGCCAAACCTGATGAGAGTGGGAATTCCGATACGGGAAGATCAAACTTCAAAAAAGGACAGTTCTTATGGGTACGGTTTACCCCTATGCCTTATGAAAGACCATTGACTTTCAGTGCACAGATCAGAAATATTTTACCAACGGCGAACGGTCAGGGTATCTCACTCGGATTACAAATTGTCGGCCTGGAGGCAAGTCCTGAAGGCCACGAGGTTCTGACTCGTCTTATATCTGTTGTCGGGCGGTATTACCAGATAAACCAATCAGGAATGAAACAACCGGACAAGCAGACGTTCACAAATGCAATATGAGTTTCTATCAGAGAGCCTAAAGATTCTTTACGGAATCTGGTTCGTCCGGAGGTATCTGGGGGTGCCATTTTTCGCATGATCGAAAACCCGGAATCCTGTAATAAAGCCATTTCACAAAACTACTCGCTGCAAAAACACAGAAAATCGCCGCCAAGGCCGCCTGCAGATTCCACCATATCACAAAAACCAGCAACACCACCTTGATAAGGTCTGAGAAGGGTTTTTTGCCCCTGAGGTATTGATTCAGAACGTGCGGATATCTTATCCTGCTGACCATCAGCATGGCAACTCCCAAAGCAAAAAATGGCAGAGTGAAAATGATTGTCACACTCAATACCGAAAGTATATCCATATGCTTTTGCTGGAATATGACCAGGCTGACGATGACTCCCGCCGCGGCAGGTGTGGGCAGGCCGATAAAACTCATGTGAGCAGATGTATCCTCTTCGTTTTCAACGTTGAATCTGGCTAATCTGATGGCCGCACAACTGACATAGGCTGCTGAAGCCACCCAGATAAAACGCTGTATAAAATTATGGTCGCCCAAGCTGAGCCATTCCGGGCTCAACTCGGATTCAAGAACTTTCAACATTAAAAAAGCAGGCGCAACACCGAAGCTGATGACATCACAAAGACTGTCGAGCTGACCTCCGAAACTGGAAGTATTCTGGCTTATACGAGCCAACCGGCCATCGAGCATATCAGCAATCATCGCCAGGAGAATCAAGTAGCCGGCCAATACGAAATGACCTCCGCTGGTCACTATAATTGCCGCAAATCCAAAGATGCCATTGAGAATCGTTAATAATGACGGCAGAATCGTTATGTACTTGAGCCTTTGCTTTCGCACACGCCGTATCAATCTCTTCTTGGCAGATTCAGTTTTCATTCCGGGCACCTTTCGTACTTTACAAGCGGGGTTAAGCCTGCTTTTACTTTATCACCTATTTGTACCAAACATTTAGTGCGATACTGAGTATCTCGAACAGCTACATAAAGCTCTGTTCTCGAGCCGAATTTTATCATGCCGAATTTCTCACCGACGGCTAATTCCCGTCCCCGGCTCGTATCGCATACGATCCTTCGGGCTATAGCACCGCTGATTTGCCGTACAACCAACCGGTCCTGAGGACTGTCGGTCCTGGTTAAGTTCAGTTTATTAGACTCATTAACCCTCGAAGATTCAGGATTCATCGCGTTTTTGTATTTGCCTTTTTTATAAATGATTTTTTCAACCCTAACATTACAGGGCGCGCGATTAATATGAGTATTGAAGATACTCATAAAAATCCCAATTCGCATAGTCCCTCTGTTAGGCATCCCTTCCGGGACGTTAATGAAATCGGTTACCCCTTGGGATGGCGGCTTCCGGTCTATCTGGCCGGGTGAATTCTCCATTATTTCTATGTCGGTGATCCGGCCGTCGGCAGGTGCCAATAGAAAATTCGTGTCCACCGGACATCGTCGTAAAGGATCACGGAAGAAGGCCAATGACCATACTAAACAGGCGGCCAAAAGAGCCTCTACAAAAACAATAGCCCAGGGCGGCAGCAACACTATTGCACCAAGGCCAAAAACAAGCATCAGAACAAACACAATACCCGGCACAACAACCACCTGAGGCCAACCATATTTGGTCAATGGAATTCTCATGTAAAGATATGATAAACTTCGTTTCTTGTTCAATCAATAAAAAAGGCCGACCCTGTGGTATCGGCCTTTTGAAGGAGGGTGATGTTGTATGAATTCAATTGCAATTCTGACTTTTTAATATTTTTACTCCCTCCCTGGATAACATCCTGGAAATACTGCCCTTTTATATATATAGACGTCGTAGAGTGTGAGAAGTTGCGGTCTTTTTTTATAATTTCTTATTTTTTTTTATAAAAACCACCTTTTTGGCATAAAAAAGGCCGTTAAAAACAATCCAACCTAAAATATATTCTCTACTGAGCCCTTAACGCTCTTTATTGGCGTCTTCAGAAATAATAATTAATATCGGAGCAATATTCTGTAATCCCTATGGGACACCCTACGGCGGAAACGGGGTTAAATATCTTTTCATTTGAAGTTCCCAACAACCTTGACGTTGCCGGTAAAAGCGGATAATCTCACATCTGAATACTATAGTCGCGACTTTTATCGTTTTACTTGAAACATGATGAACAATTTTACGGAGTACAACTTCTTCGGATTATATAAAGAACAGGTGTTATGAAGACGATTTTTTTTATCATGTTTTTCAGTGTCGGAGCGGCATCGCTGGGTGTCTCGGTCCTCTGCGAAGATTTAATTCGATATTATCAAAATCGTCAATTAGTCTATGCGGCACAGGAATCTCTGGAAAGACTCAAATCCCTGAATACAGACTATGATGTTGTTCTAAACACACTGGAAGAAGATCCCAACTCCATTAGGCGTATCGCCCCTGCTGCAATCGGCATCGAATATCAGGATGCGAATGCTATTAATCCAAGAATAGAAGCCGAACAGTTGGCCGCCGCTCGAAAAGCATTAACAGATCCAAATAAATCCACTGGGGGACACTCCGCTAAGGAGTCCCCGGGACTGTCGCAGCAGGCGGCGGAAACCGTCGTCCTTGGTACTACTTACGGAGAACCGGCTATTCCCAGGTGGCTTAGCCGATGCAGCGAACCGGCCAAGCGAACGGTAATTTTTTTCTCCGGGATGGCTTTAATTCTAATTTCATTTGTATGTTTTGGCTCAGTCAAAAAAGCTAACTAAAAAAAGAAGAGCCAAAGATGTTTTCTTGCTATCTGTATTTAACTCAATATACTGGTTATGTTGTAACGATTCACCCCGTGAGATGGCGACCTTTGGCCTATCTTACGGGGTAAACAATCAAATTGAATAATAGTCCGCTTGGGGACACCCACCGAAAGACGTCCTCCGGGGATTACGGTGGGAAGATAAGAATGACAAGTATCGAAGAAAACGATAATAAGGCCGCCTCCGATGACAGAGTACCGCCTGAGGCAAATCTGGATTTCGTTCGGCAAATTGTAGCCGATGATATTAAAACCAACAAATGGGATGGTCGGGTCGTAACAAGATTTCCTCCTGAGCCTAATGGTTATTTGCACATCGGACATGCCAAGAGTATATGTCTGAATTTCGGGATAGCGGCACAATTTAATGGGCGATGCCATCTGCGATTCGATGATACTAATCCGGAGAAAGAAGAGGCCGAGTACGTCAATTCCATAATTGAAGATGTCCGCTGGCTCGGCTGGGACTGGGGCGAGCATCTGTATTACGGTTCGGATTACTTCGAGCAGATGTACGAATACGCGGTACAGCTTATTAAAAAAGGCAAAGCCTATGTCTGCGACCTGACCGCCGAGCAGACAAGAGAATACCGGGGGACTTTAACCAGGCCGGGTAAAGACAGCCCATATCGAAATCGCTCAAATGATGAAAATATGGACCTGTTTGAGCGAATGCGGGCGGGAGAATTCCCGGACGGCTCGCGAACCCTGCGGGCGAAAATAGATATGTCACATCCAAACCTGAATATGCGCGACCCGGTGATGTATCGCATCCTGCACGCAGAACATCATCGCACGTCAGACAAATGGTGTATCTATCCAATGTATGATTGGGCGCATGGACTGGAAGACTCCATCGAGAAAATAACACATTCTATTTGTACGCTGGAATTCGAGAACCATCGGCCATTGTACGACTGGTTTCTCGATGAGCTGGGGGCCTATCACCCGCAGCAAATTGAATTTGCACGACTTAATTTGACCTATACGGTAATGAGCAAGCGAAAACTCCTGCAGTTGGTACAGGCCGGACATGTTGCCGGCTGGGATGACCCGCGGATGCCGACCCTCTGCGGCCTGCGCAGACGCGGTTATTCACCGGAAGCTATCCGGGAATTTTGCAGACGTATCGGAGTCAATAAATTCAACAGCACCGTTGATATTGCATTATTGGAGTATTGCCTCCGGGAAGATTTGAATAAGACATCGCCTCGCGTGATGGCCGTGCTTAGACCGCTCAAGGTAATTATCGACAACTACCCGGAAGGTCAGGTTGAAGAGCTTGAAGCCATCAATAATCCCGAAGACCCGAAGGCCGGCACTCGGAAGGTGCCTTTCTCACGCGAACTGTATATAGAACAGGAAGATTTCATGGAGGAGCCACCGAAGAAGTTTTTCCGCCTGGCTCCCGGCAGAGAAGTTCGGCTGCGTTATGCGTATTTTGTAACCTGCACCGATGTGATTAAGGACCAAAACGGCCGAATCACCGAGCTTCACTGCACTTACGACCCGGCCACACGAGGTGGTGACGCTCCGGATGGCCGAAAAGTAAAATCAACCCTGCACTGGGTCTCGGCCGAACATTCACTCGAAGCGGAAGTTCGGCTTTACGATAACCTTTCAACTAAGGAAAATCCAGATGACGTGGCCGAAGGCCGGGATTTTACCTCCAACCTAAATCCCAACTCGCGGGAGATATTGCCTTCCTGCTTTGTCGAATCTTCTCTGGCCGATGCGAAACCTCTGAATCGCTTCCAGTTCGAGCGTTTGGGATATTTCTGCGTCGATCCCGACAGCTCCGAAGACAAACTCATTTTCAATCGCACCGTCGGCCTGCGAGATACCTGGGCTAAAATACAAAAAGCACAGAATACAAAGTGAATCTTAATATTATGTAAAAAATAAACTGAAGTATATTTAATTGGCTCTTATCAATAACCTTAGAACATTTCTTTGAGCCAATCTATCGCTTTCTGTCTATTTTGATCCGGCACGTCGAAAACGAATTCCTGTCTTCTTCCACCACTATCAAAGGGCAGATGGCATTCTCTGCATGACCATTTTCCTTCAATGAAATTTTCACAAAGCCATTCTGGCAGGCACCAGTGACTCCGCGCTTTTTCTTCCGGAGCCGTAAGTTGAAGTGATGGTTTGAAGTGAGTGAATACTCCTCCACCATCTTTATCGGACAATCCACTAAAACTTAGTTTGTCAGTGCTTATATAAATTGTATTGTTCTTGTTGTATGGTTTTATGCCAGCGTTGACAATGTGCGGATGGTACTTAAGCCATTCCTTATGATTTTTGTTCTTTTCTACTTCATAAGACTCACCGACTTGAAGCCAACCAAAAATTACATGTAAATCCTTACCTCCCTGACTGGGTTTTATATAGCATAATTTGTTATCTTTGCATTGCGTATGTCTGAACCAACCAAAAAACAGAAATAAGTCACCTTTCCCAACTTCGTTATTCTTAAGATGGCTCTGAGCACTTCCTGTCTGGCCGAATACAGGACGCCAACCCTTAACGCGTTCGTAGCGATCTTCGTCAAGGTCCGGGTCAAGATGAGCCTGTTGTTTACAGTTGAATCGTCCGTTACTTAATTGTTGGATGATTTCACTCACAGGCTGTCCGTCAAAGCTCAGGTCCTCATAAGCAATTCCTTTCTCTCCTTCCTTTTTGACCGGAATCGGTAAAGAAAGCAATCGTCCAGATGGCATAATCGGACTTGCGAATCCTCCGGTACTGCTGTCGAATCCCTTTCTGCTTAAAATGACTTTCATGTTATGTTCCTTTCGAATTTAATTGTTATTGAACAGATCAAATCGTAGAAAGACCATATCTTTTGTCGTTTTAACTTTTGCTTGCTAAACAGCCCCGGCTGTATCTCGGTGTAATATTGATGGGCCTTTAATTGATGCTTAATGGTCAATACTCGATTATCGAGTATCTCTAAGTTTCTGGGGAGATTTTTGACTAAAAAACCGCTTTTATAGGCCGGTTGTTAGCGTTTTCGGTCATGATTATTCGCAAAAATGACGATATATTCCTTGTAATTTGCAAAGCACAGTTTGCAAATTACAAGGAAAACCGAAAGAACTTGACTGAATCGGTTAAGATATTTCCCTTGACGCAAATCAATAAAATCTGGGAATAAAAAACTAATCCTAAAATGTGAATGTGGCAAGCCGGTGACGGTTTCAATCAAAATATGAAAATGTCTATTTAAACAGAATCATCCTTATTGAAGTAAGCAACAACACCAATCCGAAAATCTTTCGTAAATGCTGTTCGGAAATCTCTGTTGCAAATCGGGCGCCAATAAGCCCGCCGAAAAAGAATCCAGCACAAATAAGAGCGGCAATCTTCAAATCCACAAAGCCGGCCTTGTAATATGTCCAGGCGGCCAACAATCCGATAGGCGGGACCATTAATGCCAACGTCGTGCCCTGAGCCGTATGCTGGGACAAACCAAATAAAAGAACCAGGGAAGGTATAATAATAATTGCTCCGCCGATGCCGATCAACCCGCTGAAAACTCCGGTCACTAAACCCAACAGTACATATAAAAATATATTCATGGAATTATTACCATCCTTCTTTAGTAAGATTAATATAGATTATCTTCCAAACAGTTCCCTGAATTTTTCTTCAATATCAGGACTTTCGCAAAGCGTCTGGCCAATCAGAACCGCCCTCACGCCGACGGTCATCATCTTTTCCACGTCGGCCCGTGTTCTTATCCCACTTTCGGAGACCAGCTCTTTCGTATTATCAAGAAGCCCCGCCAAACGGCTGGTTGTATTCAAATCCACCTTCATTGTGGTCAGATTGCGATTATTAATTCCGAGAACGCTGTATCCCTTTTCAGGAAAACCTATAAGGCTGCGGACGGCCATCAACGTATCAGCATGGTGAACTTCCAGGAGAACCGTTAGTGTCAGCTCTGCCGCGGCTATCATAAAGTCCATCAATTCACCGGGCCTGAGGGCCTCGGCTATCAATAGTATCGCGTCGGCACCGGCGGCGCGTGACTCATAAAGCTGCCAAATATCAATTATAAAATCTTTTCGTAAAATTGGTAAATCCACGACCCGGCGAATCCGGTCAATGTATTCCAGCCTGCCCTGAAAATATTTTTCATCCGTTAGAACACTGATCACATTAGCACCGCATTTGGCGTAGGTTGATGCAATGGAGACGGGATCGAAATCCTCGCGAATAACACCCGCCGACGGCGAGGCCTTTTTCACTTCCGCGATAACATTAATACCGCGGCTGTTCGAGGCAGTGACGGACTTGTAAAAATTTCGACACCTGGGCAAAACGTTAATCTGCTCTTTGAGCTTCTCGAGACTCGTTTGTGATTTTCTCGACCGGACCTCAATCCTTTTATCGGCGATTATCTTATCTAATATATTAGCCAAGATTATCACCCCGCGACTTTAACGTAGCCCATGCGAAGCTCGTTGATAGTATTACTCAGAATCTGAGCTTCCTCTTCTGTCAAATTTCCCTTCGTTTTCTCTTCAAGAGTCTCAAGCATATCAATATTATACTTTGCAAGCGCCAAGTCGGGTTCCTTTTCCTCCTGCCCCTTTATCTTCAGCAGACCCAAAGCGAACAGCGCCTGCGTTGTCAGCATACTGACAAGGGCGGCAAAATTTCCCGGCGGCAGGGGGCCGCGAGCTTCGCTTTGGTCCCCGGCTTTTTCCTTTTCGGTTTCTTCCTGCGCAGCTAAAATTTCTTTTTCCTTCTGTGCTTCCTGTTTCCAGTCTTCATCAACTATGATTTTTTTCTCTTTCTTTTCTTCTGATTCTGCCATAATAATCAGGCTCCGTTAAACTTTTTTCTTTGTTATCTAATTTTATCTGCGGTATTTTTTCATGCTTCTGTCGACGTCGCGTTTCTGGTCGCGGTCTGTGATTGTCTGTCTTTTATCATATTGTCTTTTGCCTTTGGCCAGAGCCAATTCTATCTTTGCCAGGCCCCTATTATTAAAATAAATTCGCAACGGCACAAGGGTAAAGCCTCGTTGTTCAAGTTTTATTCTTATCCTGTAGATTTCAGTCTTGTGTAAAAGCAGCTTTCTTTTCCTGGTCGGCTCATGCTGATTATTCCCAGCCTGCTGGTACTGCGATATACTGGCGCCAACCAGCCAGCATTCATCATCCTGTATCCTCGCATACGAACCACTAAGATCAGCGGCTCCGTCCCGCAGTGATTTGACTTCAGAACCTAATAACGAAAGGCCGGCCTCGATCTTATCAATAAACTCGAAGTTCCTGTAAGCCTTCTTATTGACTGCTACAGGTCCCTGTTTATCCTTGTTTTTATGAAACTTCGCTGCCATTGGCAATATGATAGTCGCATAAGTCCGATTTTGCAAGAATCGTGCAAGGATGAATATACTAAACCAAAAATTAAAACGACACTATTAGTAAAAAAGCGGCCTTATGTACTTTTACATAAGACCGCTTGAAAACCGATGGAAGATTAACATCTCCACGTGATTCGGTTATCAGCCACTAACGCGCTTCCATAAGAAGATTCGGCTGACTGTATCAATTATCACGTACGATGACCGCATCTTCACCAACCATATACTGGTCTGAATTTGCAACCTTCACATTATAAACCTTACCAACATAAGGTAACGCTCTGACCGTAACACTCTTGACGCCGACTGTGCCGTTCATTGTTTTCAGTTGAAGACCGCTGCTGAGTTTCTGTGCCGGAATCCACTGTCCGGATTCGAGCATGAACAGGTGCGACTCAACAACACTAATGCGATTTCCACTGTCAAGCACGATATCACGACATTCGAATGCTCCTACGTGTTCTTCGAGTTTTTCGACTGTTGTCAAGGCGAGCGTGTTGATCATTTGTCCTGTATTGACCATTGAAATCCTGACCGGCGTCTCGTTAATCCAAACGGGTGTCTCAGCAAGGAAACATGCCCTGCCCTTGGCCGGTGCTGAACCTCCTGATGTAAAATCGTTTACAAGGTACGAGTCCTCTCTGCCCGAAGGCTCGGAAGCTGCTACCGGTTGAGAACCCAAATAACCCAACGTACCTACCGTACTGTTCCAGTACGTGTAAATGTTATCATCATTAATACCACAGGCTGGACTTTTCTCCTGACCTACATGACTGTCCAAAAACAGCACGTTTTGTGAGTCTCCCTGGTGTGATTTCGAATTGCCGTAACTTATTTCCTCTCTGCTGCCATTATATACGTACAATCCCGGGAATTCTTCATTATAATCGCCCGAAGAAGATGGAATCCAGGGATTCCTGTCGGCAGCCACCGCCAAGCCCGGCTCGCCGGATGTAGTCAGTGCATAGAGACCGAACGGCATATGATAGGCATAGCTGCAATGATTGGTCGGATTATCCTCTTCATTGATAAACGCGCCGAAATCCCAAAAATCAGTGATTTCCATATCGCCTATATCCACATTCTCATCGATTGGATTAAACTCTGTGACCCCGGAATCGCTCTTACAGACAAACGATTTTGGAGTTACCTCGGTGTACTTGACCAAAAGATAGAAGCAGGATGTGATAGTAGCAAAACCGCCGCTGCCGTCTGAGCCCATTTGATAGGCAACATTTCGATTAATAGCCGTCCAGTCAGATATTTTACTTGACCATTCGGTTGATCTACCCCCTGCACGCGGGAACTCATCGTCATAATCGTTTGCATAGAGCATCATCGCCTTGCCGATACCGGAGAGGTTGGTCCCGCAGACCATCCTAAAGGCGATCTGCCTGACCTTCGCCAGTGCGGGCATCAGAATGCCCATTAACAGAGCTATGATCGCGATTACGACCAACAGCTCAACTAAGGTAAAACCTTTCTTTTTCATAATTTTTCTCCTTCTACTATTTGAGACTCGCCAGATCGGCTCGTATTAAAGCACTTTTCGGTTTAAATTATTAAAATGCCTGACGCCACATCGATACAAACGCGAGACACCCAACGCTCTTTCTGCGAATCTCCACAATAATATATTTTATTTAGCTTAATAACGGCCGATAAAATTGCTGATAAACCGGTTAATGCCGACATAATTCACATTAATACCCACAAACAACCTCATCACGTTGTTAAATCAAGAGAGTACACTTGTAAAAAGCATTTTTCCCGGCAGGTGAGTTCAAGATATGATATCGGGACTAAAATATGATGACATTAATTACCATTATAATAAAATGTTTATTAAACCTACCTGCATATATACAAAATTTATCACAAAATCGTATTATTGTCAATCAAATTTCATCAAATAAACCTAAGTTTCTTGAAATTTTTTGAAAATTATTTAATATTCTATTTTTTTAAGGCTGGAATTATAGATATGAATATCAGAAAAAGCTACGAAGATACCCAAAAACTACTCGAAAAACACGGACAAAGCCATCTTTTGGCATTCTGGAATGGGTTAGATGAAATTCAAAAGCGGAGTCTGCTCGAGCAAATCCGGCAGTTAGACTTTGCTAAAATTAACGAATGGATAGCTGAATTCGTCTTAAAACCCAATTCTATAGCAATAAGTACCGAACTTAATCCTGTATGGCCATATCGGCCCGAACCGAAAGACAACCAGCAGGCTCGAAAGTATGCAGAAGCCGTTGAGTTAGGCAAAAAGCTGATTAGCCGGGGCAAAGTGGCGGCTTTCGTTGTCGCAGGAGGGCAGGGAACCCGACTCGGATTCGACGGGCCAAAAGGGAATTTTCCTCTCAGCCCCGTCAAGAATAAGACATTATTTCAAATCTTCGCCGAGCACATTGCGGCCGTTTCTGCAAGATATCAAGCCGTCTGCCCCTGGTATGTTATGACCAGCCCTCTGAACCATAGCCAGACAGTCGATATATTCCGCTCAAACGACTATTACTCGTTGGGAAAAGAGAACGTCTTTATCTTTCAACAGGGCACATTGCCCAATTTCGGTGCCGACGGCAAAATACTGCTTGCCGACAAAGCTACAATTGCCTGCTCACCCGACGGCCACGGCGGCAGCTTCAAAGCCCTTTACCAAAGCGGCGCCGTCGAGGATATGAAAAGACGAGGCATAGAATTTCTGAGCTATTGGCAGGTCGATAATCCTTTGATAAATATTTTCGACCCGCTTTTCATCGGCCTGCACGTTCTCGATAAGGCCGAAATGTCGTCAAAAACATTGATAAAAAACGATCCCAAAGAGAAAGTCGGAAACTTCTGCCTGGTCAACGGCAAAGTGACCGTCATCGAATACAGTGATTTGCCGGACGAGCTTGCCCTGAAACAAAATCCGGACGGCTCATTCGTTTTCGAGCTCGGCAGTATTGCTATCCACATCATCAATCGCACCTTCGTGGAAAAACTAAATACCGCAGGTTCTTCTCTGCCGTTGCATAGAGCAGTCAAAAAAATTCTTCATCTGGATGAACACGGAAACCAAATCGAATCCGAAGGTATAAAGCTGGAAAGTTTCGTATTCGACGGCCTGCCGTTGGCCTCGAACTCGATAATCCTACAGACGCTGCGAAGCGAGGAATTCGCCCCGACCAAAAACGCCACCGGTATTGACAGTGCTGTAAGCGCCAGGCAGATGATGATTGACCGGGCCGCTGCCTGGCTCGAATCGGCCGGTGTAACCATCCCGAGAAAAGACGACGGTTCACCCGATTGTATTCTCGAAATCGCACCGAGCTTCGCTCTGGAAAAAGACGACATAAAAACAAAGCTCAACCAAATCCCTCCCATAAAACCAAAAGACACCCTCTACCTCGAATGAACAGTTGTCTTAACCAATCCGTCACGCGGCAATACAAAATATATAATCGAAATATACTCGGCCTTTGTTATTGTTTTTCTTCACCGGTGATGAGCTTTACCACCTCGGACTGAATGCGACGGAGTAGAGGTCATGCTCATGTCTAAGTGTCATTATTCTCTTGCCACTGATCACGTCCCGGACGCCTATCTGTCCGGTTCTATCGACTGCGATTCCCTCATGTGGACGGATGAACCGCTTTTTATCACGGCTAAGAAAAAGGTGCGGTTATCGCTCTACATAACGCAATCTAATATCGTCGAGGACTAAAATTCCTTCGGTTCCGGTCGCACCGGTTTTTTCCATACCGATGCCAAGCTGCGTGACATTAGCCAGATTGATACCAAAGTCCGCCAGGCTGATCTCGACGTTTTGCCATTCTGCCTGTGTCAGATCTATGCCACTTATCAGCAACTTGGAGTTGTTCAGCTTGACGTACAACTGCTCGGTTGCGGCATTATTCGGATCGCCATAGAACCACAACGTCAGAATATTAAGACCACGCTGCGTCCAGTCACTTCCCAGTGCCAATTCGCTTGTGGGAAACGTCACTTCTGAGTAGCTTGCAGTGGTGTTATTGTATAAGAAAGGACCGGACTGATTACCGCCATGGACGATATCGGTTTCAACAATATGTCCACCGTTGGCGAAATCAGGCTCGGCGTAACCTATAGTAGAACCGTTGACATTGGGATTGTTGTATCCATCCAACCATGTCAAATATATCCTGTTACAACCTTCGGCACCCTCATTAATGTCGTTGTAGGCCTCGAAGTCATCAATAATAATATAGTCACCCGATGTGAAGCTCCAAACTTTCCCAATCCATGGGCTATTCGGATCCGCATCATTGACCTCGTCGATACGCCAATAATAGGTCGTATTCAACTCAAAAATTCCGGGATTGAAGCTTTCCGTACCCAGCGGCTGTGTGCCTTTGTATTCGGGTGAGCCTGTGTCGGCATCTCGTACGGCGTTCGGATCCGTCCCGAAGAACACCAGGTGCTGGGAAGCGAAGGTGCCGGACTTCCAGCTGAGAGTCTGCGTCAGCTCTACATCCGTAGCGCCATCTGTCGGAGACGCACCATGGGCATTCACAGGCAGATAGGGCGACAGGTAGCAGCCCTGGATGATCTGCATGTCGCGAATCCCGGCGCCTTGCCATGCAACCTGGCAGTAGTCCCAATCGACACTCACCCATATCGCCTCGATGTAGTATTTGTTGCCGCCTATCAATGGGATTGGGTTAGAAGAATGAGAGAAAGCGTAAGCGCCGACATTTCCCCAGACAGATTCATGATCGATATACTGAGGCATCAGGTGATCGGCGTCCTCATCGGTACTTAGCCATAATTCGCCCTGGCCGGCAGTACCTAACCAGAACGTATAGTCCCCGGTCAACGGCACATAGAGCCAGCCGGAAAGTCGCCCACCGTAGTTGGCAAGGGCATAACCATCGGCCCCGGTGTCGAACGAGGTTAGCGTTTCGGTTACAGTCGGTTTATCAGGGTAGCGAGTATCATTCTTCAGTACGTTCAAATCGTTGCCAGAAGTAACATCCTCCCATATATCCTTTTCGATCGTCCCTAAATTCGCAGGAGAAGTTTTAAAGCTCCATACCGCGCCTGGATGTGTGGCGGTGCCGTCAGATGCATCGACTCGCCAATAATATGTTTTATTATGTTCGAGCATGCCGGCAGGGTCATAATTGGGGTCTGTAACAGTACCTTTATCCGTCCCGCCGGTACCTGCCTGTACAGACTCAAGGTTATCACCGAAAAACACGTGATATGAAGTCGCATCAGCAGCTTGATACCAGCTCAGTATGACATTCGGATCAAGGAAATTGGCGTCGGCAAACAAAACCCCGTTAACCGGGCTGGAATTATAAGCGGTTATCGGCGGAATGTAAAAGTTCCAGACGTTACCTTTTTGGAAAGTTGAGCCTTCGACCTCGTCAATCCGCCAGTAATAGGTTGTATCAGCTTGCAAGACTCCTGGATCATAAGAGTTAGGTTCAATGCCTTGTTCGACCAGTACGCCCAATGGAGTGTCTCTGGTGGCATTTTCTACATCGTCATAGACGGTACCTAAATATATATCGTGCGAAACTGCATTCATTCCTGGTTCCCACCGAAAATCCGGCTGTGTAGTATCGGTCGTGGAACCAGTTTGCGGCACGGGATTTGTAGCTATCGGTGAAACGTTAACCGGAGTTAACTTAAAGCCGTTGATAATAGCGTATGGGTTATATGAACCAGCTAATTCATTGGTTTCTGGATTAGGCCAAAGTTCCATAACCATTACGCCGTTTACATCTGAAGTGCACGTTCCCCAATAGTAGTTTTCTAATCCAGTAACAGGAGGATTTCCATTATCGCATTGAATCGTCGTACAATATACATCATTGACATTAACATCCGCGATACGTGGACTTGCACTACCGCTATCATAATCCCATATCTCTAAATAGTATGGCGTATTGGCCTCCACCCCTGTTAATGTAATCCTGATTCCACCCGGCCGTGCAAATATGAGCTGACGATATAACAGATACCATTGTACCGTTGTGGGTATCGCCCCGCCTCGGTCTCGTCCGTTCCAGGCAGGGGTCCAGTTGCCTTCAACGGGGGGCATCATTAGAGCAAGGTCGATTTGAATACCATTTACAATACTGCCGGAATCTGTGACAAGAAACCTGGTAAAACCCGGCTCTACATTGTTTCTGTTAGCTCCGAAACTAATGCTTAAGACCGGACTGATCGCATTTGCCGGCTTTAGACCGAGACCGCCGCAAATAACGACAAGCATTATTATTAACAGACTTACAAAATTTTTTCTACACATAATTTTACCTCCTACAAACAATCATAAACACTAAATATTAATATCACCACCACAGGTGTGGAACTCTCGCGAAAATAAAATGAGATGTACTTTGACCATATATTAAAACGCCATTACTTCTGACAAGCAGGCTACCCTCGGTACTCCTTGTTGCCATATATTTAAGTTTCGGAACCTGCTTTTTTTAGCAGATTTCGATATTACAATGTCTATAAAATCTGATACTACTTCGATATCTATTATCATCACCAAAATTACTATCCTGCCTTCAATAACTTCGTATAAAACAACCGATAAAGATTTTCTTATCCACTACATTTTGTCTTTTCGGATTAATATTAATGTGGGGCGCATAAAGTGACACCAATCGTTTTGGCTCCAATAATCTGCCACCTCCGTCTGACTATCGGTGACCACCAGACTCAGAAAACGATCCTCTACATGAAGAGGTATTTGGATATCAAACATCTGTCCGGTTCGTATCTTGGATTTGTGAAACCGTATTCTACT
Organism: uncultured Pirellulales bacterium; assembly: GCA_964570855.1. Lineage (GTDB taxonomy): Bacteria > Planctomycetota > Phycisphaerae > Sedimentisphaerales > Anaerobacaceae > JAFGPS01. Next base: position 2,906 of record CAZMZR010000021.1, on the reverse strand, counting down.
ATCGACCAGTATCCAGAGATCGATTTCTCCATATTTAGGAATGGCATTCACCGGCATTCCAACCCTCGCCGTGAACCGTGAGATCTCAATATCCGGCAAGGCATGACGCATGGTATCCAGGGCAAAGGTTAAACCGCAGTTGGCATGCATGGAAATACCAGGATTGTCGATGAGTTCCTTTGTGTTGCTAGGTCCTATCTCCTGTGCGGCATATTGCCAACCATTGTCGATATTCCACTTAATCATGCCATCGGTATCGGGGCATTCCGTAAATACATGTCCCTCCGAACTGACAATACAAACAGCCTCCCCTCCGTCTGGTACAAATACCCCATCTATATAGGGAATATTCAAACTTGGTATAAACTGGGGTGAAGGTTCAAGATGGTAATAGGAAGGACTATAATCCTTATTGCCTGGTCGCCATGTATCATCAAGCCGGCCCGTCAGCGGATTTAGGCTGCCGTGTCCCGTATCGGGATCATAACGAAGGCCTGTGCCAAACCCATTACCTCCGCCAACAACATCCGCCAAGTCGATACGTACACCGGGGACTCCCCAGGTATCATCCGGCGGAAATGCCCGCATGAAGAGACGAGGTCGATTGACGACCTGATCCCTGCGTATATTCCCCTCACTATTGATCTGCATGACGTCCCCTTGTTCCAGGATTGTTTGTGCTGCCCGTTGTACTCGTTTGGACGATTTAAAACTGACCTTTCCCTGGAAAACATGTACTTCCGCTTGAATAAGATCATTGACCGTAACACCGAATTCCGTGCCGAAATCAATAATCCGGCCGTTCGGTGTTTCTACGGCAAATCCGTGCGCACGCGGCGGCACCTGGGCCATGAGGGAGCCGGTGACCATCTGCATGCTGTTGGGCGATTTCAGATAAAACTCACAAGGCGCCTGTAGCAATACCTGTGCTCCACCTTTAAAGGTTATTTGAGCGATCCCTTGCTCCAGGCATCGTAAGCCCGGGCACAATTCCGGAACTTCGGGAGGCATAGCCCATTGTGCATTAACCGTCTTGTCCAGGACGGCAACGACGCGGTGGGAGTAAATGTACTGGACGGCTCCCCAAACCGTTAACACGCACAAAACGAGTGCCGCTATTCCCACTACGGCTCTACGTGTCCACCGTATGGCAATGCTCATCCGACGTACCCACTGCTCCATAGCTGCATGCAGATCGATCGACTCGCGCCGGGAATCTCGCTGCATGTGTTCCCAGGCCAATCGCTGTTGACGCTGCTCCTCTAAAAACGCTTCTAATTTACGGTTTGCCCGTTTTTCGATTTCCTTGACTCGCTCGTGCTCTTGGGGTGTTAATGAAGACAGGGACATGCTTTCAGCCGGGCCTGAAAACAGGGGATTCTTTCCCGACGGCCCCCCGCAGGCAAGTGTCTCCTGTCGGATCATATCCAACAAATCTCTTTCCGTCTCCGACGTCTCGGATAGATCATTGTCTTGCAGAGCAGAGGTAAACTGACCGTGCATAGCCTCCTGCATATAAATGAACTGTGCGTATTGTTGCAGTATCTCTGGATTAGTAAGAAAAAGTTGACGGAGGGCTTCTTGTTCCTCCGTCAGTAGTTGACGGTCTAACAACCGCAGAAACAAGATATAGAGTCGATGATTATCAGGCTCACTCATATGCTTATCCCTCGTGCCTCTAATTGCTGACTCACACATTGCTTTAAAGCAGCATAGATACGGGAGAATGAGTGATAGAGGCTGTCAGCGGATCGTTTGACTTTAGTTGCAATATCTTGTACCGGTATGCGTTGTTCATATCTTAATTTAATTAAGTGTCGATCCATTGGCTTTAATTTATTTATACACTCACGAAGAGACTCTTCTGTGGCACTTAACTCCCTGGCACAGTTCTGAGCATAATCCTCTAAAATCTGACACATATGATCATTAAAGAGCTGAGAACGGTTACTGTATTTTCGACGATAATTAAAAACCACATTACGCGCTATATGCATCCCCCAAGCGGAAAAACTGGTACCCGGTTCATACTCGTCAAACTTCTGCCACAAAATAATGGCCGTTTCCTGCATAAGATCCTCGGCATTATGGTAGTCATGCACCATCATTAAAATATAGGCGTGGATCTGCTTCTGATTTTGGTTCATACAGCGGAAAAAACGTCCAAACCGCGAAGATTCGTGATTTGAATTATCTCTGTTATTAGGCATATTTGCGTTGATTTTGACAAATAATCCAGTTACTCATAGCGAAACCAAGCGACGACCATCAATCGATACGGGCGGCAAGGCATTCCTGGTTTCTGAAGTTATTATGTAATATCCAAGGTTTTTTCTGAACCTTTGTATAGTTTTTTTGAGATTTTTTTAATAATTTAGAGCCTATCTGATGGTGGAAAGTGAGGATTTTTGAGTTGAAGCCCTTAGTAGAAAATTACCCCCGGCGATCATTCGACACTTCGGCTTTTCTCGGTGCAGGCTAATATCCAGAATCAAGCATCCTTTCTACTAGCGTTTAAGACAGGCGAAAAATTGTCATTTCTTGCCGAAAATCGGGGATTTTGATTGCGATAAGGCGGTTTTTGGGTAAAATAAGTAAAAAACGGAATACAGAATGGGGAACAGTAAGTTCAAAGTTAATACATAACATAAACATCTCATATTTAGCCTCAAGGCCAGCCTTGGGGGGATTAGCCGGGGCAGTCATGGGGGATTCGACAGATGTAGAGAACTCTCCACAAATCGACAAAAAAATGCAAAACAAAGCCAAATTTTACATCAGAAGACGGAAAACTGAAGGCAGAAGAAAATATGAAGAACAAAGCCAATTATTCTATTTGGCCTTATTGGGGACAGTCAACCATTTTCTTTTAACCTTCCCCAGCCATTAATAGGTGGCTATTGGGC